>NZ_MTQB01000017.1:0-85100 GCF_001974855.1 Pseudoalteromonas sp. SK18
TCTGTTACCGCTCGACTTGCATGTGTTAGGCCTGCCGCCAGCGTTCAATCTGAGCCATGATCAAACTCTTCAATTAAAAAGTTTTATGTCTTTCGACAGCTCAATGAATTCTGAATTTATTTAATATCTTTCGATATTGAATTGACTGTGCTGAATAATTACCGAAGTAACTATTCTGTTGGTCACTCAGTTTAAATTGAGACTCTAAATTTGTTTGCCTCACTACCTAAGTAGCTTGGCTGTTAGAACTCAATCTGTACGAGTGCCCACACAGATGATTGCTTTATATTGTTAAAGAACGTTGCGATTAAAGCGTTAAACTTTATCTCGCTAGGGCTGCGCATATTACGCTTTCCTATTTTTTTGTCAACACTTAATTTTGTTAAACTTGAAAGTTTTCAGAACTAAGTTTTACTTAACTCACTGAGTAGTTCGTGCCCCGCTATGCGTTGCGCTCTGCCGTCTCAGTGGGGTCGCATTATAGGGAGATCCGAAAACAGATCAACCCTTTTTTGCAGAAAACTTGAAATAAATGACTGTTCGCTGGATATTTAGACTAAACGCTCATTTTAACCACTAAAAACTGCGCAAAAGTAGGTTTAACTAGCTAACTTTAAGTTTCCAACCGCATTTTTTCTGATACTTAATCTCTTGATTTAGCTCACTTGCCATCAACGGGTGGTTTTTTAACCAATTATTTTCAAATTGAATCGCCAACTCTTCATTCTCAGCTGTTATCTTGAAGTTTGGCAACACGTCATCTTGTCGGCGCATCGATAAAATAACAGCAATACGTAATAGTCGAACAATATACGCAGCAACACTACTATGTGCACCTAAATGATCTAAGCATCCTTTTTGAAGGTCTGAGCGATGGCTATGTGCTATAGCAACAATTACTTTATGCTCTGATTGCGAAAAACCAGGCATGTCGGTATTTTCTAAAATATAAGCGGTATGTTTATGGTACTGCTTATACTCTATTAATAAACCTATTTCATGCAGCTGCGCGACGGCATTTAAAAGCGGCAATCCACTTTGCGCTTCAATAGACCAATACTGACTGACTTCATTAGCTAGCAGTAATGCTAAACTTGCTACTCGAGATGCCTGCTTTTGATCAACATGATAACGATTCATAAAACCATCAATAGTACGTTGACGAATGTCGGTATTATGAAGCTCCGGTAGCATGCTATATAAAACACCTTCACGAAGAGCACCGCCCGCTAACCCCATTTGTTCTATTTCAAGAGACTCAAATAGTGCAATTAAAATAGCCAGCCCAGATACAAACACTAACCGTCGCTCTTCACTTAACCCAGGCAAGTCGAGTTCAGCTATTGTTTTATAAGCTATGGATTGTTGTTTGATGCTGTATAGCTTTTCAAGGGTGAGCATTTCATTTAAATGTTGCGCCACCATAATTTCTTGAATAGCTTGCACTGTTCCTGATGCACCAGAAGCAAGCTGCCAACCAGCCGTTTTATATTCAGGTGCTATTTCATCAATAACATTTCGCGCTGCTTTTATCGCAGCATTAAAGTTTGCTTCATTTAACTGGCAATCTTTAAAGTAGCGTTCGAGGAAGGTCACACAGCCGATATTGAGACTTTTATAGTGACGTGCTTCAAAACCTTGGCCAATAACAACCTCGGTACTCGCCCCACCAATATCAATAACCAGCTGTTTGCCAGTACATGAAGAGGTATGCGCAACCCCTTTATAAATAGTTCGCGCTTCTAGCTCGCCACTAATAACATTAACTTTATGCCCTAATATTTCTTCAGCACGTAGTTTAAAGTCGTCGGCGTTTGTTGCTAAGCGAAGTGTTGCAGTGGCAACAATGGTGATGTTTTGCGTGGGAATATCTTGCAACCGCTCTGCAAATAAGGCTAAACACTCCCAGCCTCGTTGCATAGCCTCTAAGCTCAATAAATTATTATCATCAAGCCCAGCTGCGAGTCTTACTTTACGTTTGACGCGCCCTATAGTTTGCAGGCCGCCCGCCATTGATTTAGCAATAAGCATATGAAAGCTATTTGAGCCTAAATCAATGACTGCATATACATTTTTTTGCGGTTTAAGTTGCCCCACCGTTCAAAAACCTCTAGTTACAAATACGATCAAACTAACGGTCGGTTAAGACCGTCCTTTTTGGTAACCATTATTTGGGCGACGTCCGTTGTTATTACTACGATTACGTGGACCAGTGGAAAAATTACGCTTTCTATGAATAGTCGGCTTAGTTAAGTCATCTAGCAATGCACTCTTATCGTAATGCGATAGTGGAATGCTGTGCTCGATGTACTCTTCAATTTCATGAAGGTTATAAGCATACTGCTCACACGCAAAACTAATTGCATGACCTGAAGCGCCTGCACGAGCTGTACGACCAATACGGTGAACGTAATCTTCGCAATCATCTGGTAAGTCAAAATTAAATACATGACTTACTTCTGGAATATGCAAACCACGTGCAGCAACATCGGTAGCTACTAAAAAGTCTAGTTCGCCTTTACTAAATTGCGCGAGTATTGACTGACGTTTCTTTTGGTTAACATCACCGGTGAGCATGCCCACGCGATGTCCGTCTGCTTTTAACCATGCGTATACGGTTTCACAGCTATGCTTAGTATTTGCAAAAACAATGGCTTTCTCAGGCCATTCTTCTTCAATCAAGGTTAACAACAGCTTAATTTTATCTTCTTGTGAAGGATGAAATAGCTCTTCTTGAATACGTTTACCTGTTTTTACATCGGGCTCTATTTGCACATGTTCAGGATTAGTCATGTGTTCAAATGCAAGCTCTTGTACTCGGTAAGACAGCGTAGCAGAAAACAATAAGTTTAAACGCTCTGACGTATCTGGCATACGACGGAACATGTAACGAATATCTTTAATGAAGCCTAAATCGAACATACGATCGGCTTCATCTAGCACGACTACCTCAATTTCATTAAGGGTGTAACAGCCTTGCTTATATAAATCGATTAGGCGACCTGTGGTGCCAATTAAAATATCAACGCCTTTTTCTAGTTGTGCACGTTGTTTTTCGTAATCTTCGCCACCATATACTAAACCTAAGTTAAGATTACAGTGCGGCGCTAAAATTTTTGCATCTTTGTGTATCTGAATCGCAAGCTCCCGAGTGGGGGCCATGATCAGGGCTCTTGGATGTTTACTAGGTGCTTTGCTAGATTGTAATAACCGGTGGCACGTGGCAGTTAAAAACGCCAACGTTTTGCCTGTACCTGTTTGTGCTTGGCCCGCAATATCGCGTCCTTCACAAATAAAAGGTAGGCATTTAGCTTGAATGGGTGTGCAATATTCAAACCCACTTTCGGTTAACCCGGCAACCACTTCCGGTGCAATAGCAAAGTCTGAAAACTTTTTATCGGTCAAATGTGTCTTAGTCATAGCGTTTAAGCATAACGTTTAAACTTGCAATAAGAAACAAGAGTGTTTAAATACGCACTAAATATTTCGCCTAACTAAACCGGAGAGCGCAATGAGCGAGAAAATAATCCAAATTACCGACGATAGCTTTGAAGCTGACGTATTACAATCAGACAAACCTGTACTAGTAGACTTTTGGGCAGAATGGTGCGGACCGTGTAAAATGATCGCCCCAATTCTAAGCGAAGTTGCTGATGAATTTGATGGCCGTGTAACGATCACTAAATTAAACATTGACCAAAATGCAGGTACACCACCTAAGTTTGGTATTCGTGGTATCCCTACACTACTACTTTTCAAAGACGGCCAAGTAGCTGCCACTAAAGTAGGCGCACTATCAAAGACACAATTAGTTGAGTTTTTAGAAAACAACATCTAAATGTTAATTAAAAAAAGGGCTCTCGGCCCTTTTTTTAAATTTATTTTGCAGAAGTACTGGACGCTGCTGTAATGACCTGCTAGTTTATAAAGCCAACTAATCCTTAGTTATATTCAACAAACCTCACTCAACGATCTAATAAAGCGATTTTGAGTATGACAACTGTAATAAAGAACCCACCAATATGCATTTACGCGAATTAAAAGACAAGTCTATAAAAGAGCTTGTAAACCAAGCTGAGTCCATGGGGCTCGAAAACGTAGCCCGCTTGAGAAAGCAAGATATCATTTTTGCTATTCTTAAATCCCACGCCAAAGGCGGAGAAAATATCTTCGGTGGTGGTGTTTTAGAAATCTTGCAAGATGGTTTTGGCTTTTTAAGATCATCAGAAGCTTCATACTTAGCTGGCCCAGATGATATTTATGTATCTCCGAGTCAAATTCGCCGCTTTAGTATGCGTACTGGCGACTCTATTTCAGGTCTTATTCGTCCACCAAAAGACGGTGAGCGTTACTTTGCTCTACTGAAAGTAAACGAAGTTAACTTTGATAAACCTGAAAACTCTCGCACTAAAATCCTTTTTGAAAACCTAACCCCACTTCATGCAAACGAACGTTTTCGTATGGAACGTGGTAACGGCAGTAAAGAAGATATTACCGCACGAGTTCTTGATTTAGCATCACCAATTGGCCGCGGCCAACGTGGTTTATTAGTAGCACCGCCAAAAGCGGGTAAAACAATGTTGCTACAAAATATTGCGCAATCAATCACACATAACCATCCTGACGTTACATTAATGGTTTTACTTATTGATGAACGCCCGGAAGAAGTTACTGAGATGCAACGCCTAGTAAAAGGCGAAGTTATTGCATCAACATTCGATGAGCCAGCTTCTCGCCACGTACAAGTTGCGGAAATGGTTATCGAAAAAGCAAAGCGTTTAGTTGAGCACAAAAAAGACGTTGTTATTTTACTTGATTCAATCACACGTCTAGCACGTGCATATAACACGGTTATTCCATCATCAGGTAAAGTACTAACCGGTGGTGTTGATGCTAACGCGCTTCATAAACCTAAGCGCTTCTTTGGTGCTGCACGTAACGTTGAAGAAGGCGGTAGCTTAACAATTATTGCGACTGCGCTTATTGATACCGGCTCTAAAATGGATGAAGTTATCTACGAAGAGTTTAAAGGTACGGGTAACATGGAACTTCACCTTAACCGTAAGATTGCGGAAAGACGTGTTTTCCCAGCAATCGACTTTAACCGCTCAGGTACACGTCGTGAAGAATTACTTACTAAGCCTGATGAGCTACAAAAGCTGTGGATTTTACGTAAGATAGTCCATGACATGTCAGAAATTGACGCCATGGAGTTTTTAATTGATAAGCTATCGATGAGTAAAACCAACGATGAGTTTTTTGATTCGATGAAACGTCAGTAACCTGAACACTGGTTAAATAAACGTTTTTAAATAAAAAAGACACCAAATGGTGTCTTTTTTATTTTCAGAGTAAATTAATTTATTCGTATTGTTTAAACAGTGCCTGTAAGTTATTTACTAATATAGTTAGCTTTTGTGTATTAAGTTGTGGCTGAAGCAATTCATCGTCTAGCGCTTTCGCAGCTATGGCTATCTCTTTAAACTCGAACATTTGTGCCGCCCCTAATACTCGGTGACTATCTTTTTGCAGCGCCTGATAATCTGCATCTTTAAAATGCTGCTCAACAAGCTCGCTTTCTTCGGCTAAACTCTGTTGAAAGCTCGTCACTAAATCACTCATATCAACATGATTTTTTTCAGTTGATGTCTCAGTATTTGCAGCATTTAAGTATTTTGCTAGTACAGTATAAAAAGACTCTTTATCAATTGGCTTTGCTAAATAGTCACTAAAGCCAAGCGATAAATAATGATCAATTTCATGGCTCATAGCATTGGCCGTCAATGCTAAGATCGGTTGTTCATAGCCACATTGTTTGAGTAGTTCAAACGCTGAAATACCATCCATAACCGGCATTTGAATATCTAACAGCACTAAATCTGGGTACAGCTTTAAACTTTGTTCTACTGCTTGCTCACCGTTTTCAACGGCAATCACTTCCAGCCCAAGAGAATGTAAATAACGAGTGATCAGTTTACGGTTATCACTGTGATCCTCAGCAAGTACTACCTTACCAGATAATAACCGCTCCCCGTCACCCGACTTAGCTTGCTGATCGTTGTAACACTTTTGTTCTTCAACTTGTACACAGGGCAAATAAAATGAAAACTCACTGCCTTTTTTAAACTCACTCTGCACACTAATGTAGCCACCCATCATCGCCGCTAATTGCTGCGACAAGCTCAAGCCCAACCCAGTGCCACCAAAACGTCGACTAATACTGTTATCGGCTTGGCTAAAACATTCAAAAATAAGTTTAAGTTGAGATGAGCTCATGCCAATCCCAGTGTCTCTAATCGAAAAAAGTAACCCTTGCTCCGTTTTACTAACACCAATAGTTACTTGCCCTTTATGAGTAAACTTAATGGCATTGGCACATAAATTAATAAGAATTTGTTTTACTCGCGTTAAATCTAATCGTGTAAAATAGGATTTATCTAACTGGCACTCTAAAACTAACGACAAACCTTTCGCTTTAGTTTGAGGAGAAAACATAGCGTGAATATCGTTGATAAGTTGCACGATATCAAAACAGCTAATATTAAGTTCTAACCGATTGGCTTCGATCTTACTTAAATCCAACACATCATTAATCAAGCTTTTTAAATGCTCACTTTGACGCTGTATTACTCTAAGCTCATCTTGTAACTGCTCAGGCTTGTATAGACCACTGATAAGATCATCAGTTTGTGCCAAAATCGCAGTTAACGGTGTTCTAATTTCATGACTTATATTCGCTAAGAACTGACTTTTCACCTCGTTAGCTTCACGCAGCTCTTGTGCCACACTTTGTAGCTCTTTAGTGCGCTGTTCAACTTGCTCAGTTAACTTTAGCTTGGCTTGTTTTTCTGTGCGGCGTTTATAAACAGCAATTACCGTAATTAAAATCAATATGGCAACAATCACCAATAAAAACGTTAGCTGTGAACGCTTAGCTATTTGCAATTCTTGTAAGTATTGTTGTTGTTTTAATTGCTTAATTTCCTGGTTTAGCTGATTTGATTCAAACTGAATTTGAAATTGACTAACCGCTTTTGAGGCTTCTTCGGTATTAACACTACGTTGATAATCAACATACTGTTGATGCAAACTTAAGGCTTTTTCATAATCCCCTAAGCTCGCGTTTATCAGTGCCTCAATTCCTAAGCCATCTTTAATACGCATGCCATTATTATACTCTTTGGCAAGGGTAATTGAGCGCTCTGAGGTTTGCTTAGCACTTTGCGTATCACCTTGTACAAATTGAACAATTGACAACACGTGTAACGCTGCCGCTAATAAAGACTTATTATCCGCTTCTATTGCGTATTGTTGGCCCGCATTAGCATGATAAAAGGCAACATCAAATTTATTTAATTTAAGATTGATGGTGGCTAAATTTGTATGTTTGGTAGAAAGTTGAAACGCGTTATTAACGCTTTGATAGTAACGTAAAGCCAACTGATTATAATGCAGTGCTAATTGGTACTGTCTCGATTCTGTGTACGCTACCCCCATATTACCGTATGCTTGGGCAACACCATCTTCATCGCCAAGTTCTTGAAAAACTTTTAAAACCTCACGGTACATTTCAAGAGCTGATTCATATCGAGAGAGACGAATATAAATACCGGCAATATTATGTAATATATCGGCTTTATCTTGCGCGCTCCCCTCTTTTTCATAAATGACTTTGGCTTGCTGATAATAATCAAGAGCCAGCTCCATGTTATACATATCAAAGTAAGCAAGCCCAATATTACTGAGTAAATTTGCCTGTTTTATCGGGTTTTTAAGCGTGATAGCGATGTTTAACGCGCGGTTATAATCAACCACTGCTTGTTGCACTAGCCCTTGATAATAAAGCATAACTCCTTGCATTTTAATCGCACGAAAGTAAAGCTTAGGCTGATCTTTTAGCGTACTACTGATCTCTAGCAATTTAAAATATTTGAGTGCATTGGCTAAATCACTCTGCGCAAACGCCAGCTCAGCTAAATCACTATAAATAGTAATGCGTTGTAAATTTGGAACATCAGGGTTCGATAAGATATCGGTTGCAAGGCGATGCTTTTCAGGCCATGTTTGTTCAAGGTTAAACTGCTCAAACAAACTTGGCTGCTCATTTGATAAAGCGTCATTTGGTGCACTACTTAAAACAGCCAAAAGGCCAATAAAGCAGATGCGCTTTAACTGAGTCAGCATAAAAATATCCTTAAATCCTTGCTAGCTGTAACAAAATGACACCCAAACCAAGTATAAACATCTAATTTAAACCAATTCAAAACAGACACTCACGCCCACTCCTTGGGGTTTCATGTTATTTGGGTATATGATAATTTATCCAAGATACACTAATTAATAGATTGTAAACAATGCTTAACCCTCTGATAGATGAGATTTTTGAACTATTAATCAATAAAAAAGTGTGGATGGTTCATACTTTAGCATCTGAGTTAAAACAACGTGGGTTTCTTGATACGTTAGCTACCGAGCCTGAGCGCGACCTATTTAAGCGCAATTTTTTAATTATGAATGCGCTTTATCAGCTACAACAGCAATTAATGCCAAAACAGCAATTACTCGTTAAAAGCTTACATATTGAACTAGTAAACAATCCCAGTTACAACCAACTACACCCTAACGACCCACTGCGTGACTATTACTTAAACTGGCAAAATTTTGAGACATCTACAGCTGAAGTCAATGCGTTATTAGATAGCTTTTGGCAACAATTTAGTCGGCCTGCCCATCGCGAAATTCCGCTGAACAATGAGCAACAAAAACAATTGTTGGCACGTTGGCAATTAACCCCGCCAGTCACATTAAAGGCATTACAAAAACGCTGGCGACAACTTGCTGTACAGCATCATCCAGATAAACAAGGGGGTGATAATGAGGTGTTTAAACAATTAAAAATAGAGTATGAGCAACTCAAGGCGAGTTGCTCATCTTAAAATGTAAAACTAGCGTGTCAGTCGACGAGCACGAATTTTACGTCCTTTTATATTGCCTTCGGTTAATTTTCGTAACGCTGGCTTAGATGAATTACGCTCTACCGCAACAAACGCCACGTTATCAAGCACGTTAATTTTGCCAACTTGGCGCCCAGCAACACCGTCTTTTCCAGTTAGTGCGCCTAAGATATCACCCGCGCGCACTTTTTGCTTTTTGCCTGCATCTATCATCAGCGTCACCATTTCAGGTTTGTATGGCGGCTTATCTAATAGGTTATATGATGGCATTGGCTCAGGAGTAAAGTCACGCTCGTAATGGTCACCAATTTGAGCCACTTTAAATTGCTCTGCTTCACCGTAAATAGAACACGCAATCCCTTTTTTACCTGCTCGTCCGGTACGACCAACACGATGTACATGGGTTTGTGGATCGTGAGCTAAGTGATAGTTAATCACCATATCCATGTCATCAATATCTAAGCCTCGCGCCGCTACATCAGTAGCCACTAAAATAGACGCACTTTTGTTGGCAAAATGAATCAATGTGCGCTCACGGTCACGCTGCTCTAAATCACCATGCAGTGCCACCGCACTAAAGCCTTCATCAGCTAAGTCATCACATACTTGCTGTGTTTCAACCTTAGTATTACAAAACACCACACAGCTTTGCGGGGTAAATTTAAGAAGTAGCAGCTTAAGCGTTGGATAGCGCTGTTTATTATTATCCATCTTGTAGAAGTATTGCTTAATCGTGCTTTTTTCTTGCTGCTCTTCTACTTTAATCATTTCTGGATTACTAAGCACACGCTTAGCAATCGCTTCGATTGATTTTGGGAAAGTAGCGCTAAATAACAACGTTTGACGATTTGTTGGAATGCGCTCAATTATGGCATCAAGTGTGTCTTGAAAGCCCATATCAAGCATTTGATCGGCTTCATCTAGTACCAGAGTTTCAACATCATCTAAACGCAATGTACCTTTACGAATATGATCGTCAACTCGTCCCGGTGTACCCACAATAATATGTGCACCATGTTCGAGCGAGCCAATTTGTGGGCCAATTGAAACTCCGCCACACAAAGTTAAAATCTTAATGTTATGAATACCGCGCGCTAGTTTACGCATCTCAACCGCCACTTGCTCTGCAAGCTCGCGAGTTGGGCACAATACTAACGACTGAATACGAAAGCGTTTTACATTCAGTTTGGCTAAAACGCCCAAACTAAATGCCGCTGTTTTACCTGAACCCGTTTTTGCTTGGGCAATAATATCTTTGCCACTTAAAACAGGCGGAAGGCTTTGCGCCTGTACAGGCGTCATTTGGGTGTAGCCAAGTGTCGATAAGTTATCGACTAACCCTGAAGGTAAGGCCAACGATGAAAAAGCAGTTGCAGTCACAGTAAATTCCATAGCAAAAAATAACTTGAGAAAAGTCTCAATAAATATGCTGCTAATAATAGCAGAATTAACAATTGGCAACCATTAACAACGCACGATTAAAAGTGCAAATAAAGATATTGCAAATGATAGTTATTTTCATTAAGATCTGCGGCGTTTTACTATTCTAATAATCCTAAGCCGGAAGCTACTAATGAAACTTAACCCTCTTTTTATCGCACTTTTAGCCAGCACCTCTGCAAATGCACTTGCCAACACCGCAAATATAGAACGTATTGAAGTTAAAGGCAGTTACTTCAACGACTACAAAGTAGATAATGCCAGTGGTGCAATGAGAACCTCTACTTCATTACTCGATACCGCACAGTCAGTCACTGTTATTACAGACACCATAGTTAATGAACAACTAGCAACAACCTTAGGTGAAGTGCTAAGTAATGACGCGAGTTTAACGCCGGGCTCTAAACAACGAAACAGAGAAGTGTTTAACTTACGTGGTTTTGAATTAAGTTCATCAACCGGCTACCTGCGTGATGGCCACCAGCATTGGTCTCATTACCAGCAACCCATTGAGATTTTAGAGCAAGTAGAAGTTATTAAAGGCCCTTCAAGTATTTTATACGGGCAATCAGGGCCTGGCGGCCTAGTGAATATGGTAACCAAAAAACCGACTGCGCAAACGTTATTTAATGCCAGTGCCGATGTTGATCAGCATGGTTCAACTCGCTTTATGCTTGATGCTGGCGGCGCACTTACCGAGGCTGAAGATCTACGTGCCCGCGGTGTATTAGTAAAACAAGATGTTGAATACTGGCGAGAATACCAAAACGGTGATAACCGTGAACGCGATCGCTTTTTAGGTGCCTTAGTGGTTGATTACGATATTAGCGATAACGCCTTAGTGCGCGTGCATTATGATCGCACTGATGACGAAGCAGGCTTAGATACTGGCGCTTGGATAGATAATGATGCCAACATTATTGGCGATGACAAAACAATTCGTGATATGTCATGGGCCTTTACCGATATTACTGTTGAAAACATGGGTATTGATTTTAAGGTATTTTTAACCGACCACTGGCACGTAAATTTAGGCTACAACGAACAAACATTTGAACGCCAGCGCTTTGAGTCAGCACCACGTAAGCCAAGTGACTTTATCGAAGGTGATAGTTACCAGTCACGTCCTTACGATCGCTTTGATGATTGGCAGTTTAAAACTGCTTTTATTGACTTCATTGGCGAATTTGAAACCTTGGGTGTGCATCATCAATTACTTGTAGGCGCTAACTCACTGGATTATTACTACGGCCAATTACGTACATCTGCTGATACGATTAATTTTTCTGCCGGTCAAAATGAGCCTAATCGCCCTAATATAAGTTACAAGTCAGATGACACTATTAGCTCGTCTGCTTACGACTATTACGGGATTTATATCCAAGACTTAATTTCATTCTCACCAGAATGGCAAGTATCGCTAGGTGGTCGTTACGATAAACAAAGTAAAGAAAACAGCAATAACGAATCGTTCGTACCTAAGGTTGGCGTACTTTACCATCCTCATGCCTCTGCAACTGTTTATGCAAGTTACTCAGAAGGGTTTGAGCCACAAAACGAAACATTGGTAAATACAAGTGATGTTAATAATGGCATGAAGCTCGATGCTATTACCTCTGAGCAAAAGGAAGTTGGGGTAAAATGGCAACTGTTTGATGACCGATTAATGCTTAGCGGTGCCTTATTTGATATTAGCAAAACAGGTACCTTAGTGAGCGAAGATCTTATTAACCCTATCGGTGATATAACCAGCATCACCACACAGGCAGGTGAGCAACGCCATAAAGGCTTTGAGCTTGCAGCTCAAGGTGCCGCTACTGACCGTTTATTTGTTATGGCATCAACCATGTATTTAGATGCTAACTATGAGCGCGATGAAGAATTAGAAGGCAAACGCCCTACTGATGCTCCAAAATGGTCTGCCTCTTTATGGACACGTTATGAACTCAACGACGCTATTGCTTTTAATGCCGGTGCGTTTTACGAAGGAGAACGTTTTGCCGATAACGCTAACACCGTAACAAAAGAGGGGTATACGCGTGTTGATATTGGCGCAACCTACAAGCTTAACTTAAGTAACAAAGATATTAACTTACGTTTAAACATTGAGAACTTATTTGATAAAAACTACCTAGCCGGTGGCGGTTTAAATAACGTTACCGTAGGTGAAGGCACAAGCGTGCGTTTAGCCGCACAATTTAGCTTCTAAGCTCATTCTTTATAAAGCCCATATTAAAAAGTATGGGCTATATAAACTAATCCTTTATGACATAATTACTTACAGTTTGCTGCTTTACTAATTTATCACTTGCTCTAAAGTTGTAAATTAACAAGGAGCCTTATTATGTTGCTTTTCAATACTAGCCAGTCATTTCCTCATTTTACACACGTTCAGTGCTGCCCTGGCTGCAACAGCAACAGCTATCACTTAGTTAATCAAAGCCGCTTTTTACGCTTTACCATTTTTCCTATATTTCCGATAAAGTTAAGTTATAAACGCGAGTGCTATCAATGCGGACATAGTGAGGCTATCAATATTAAAACGTTACCTCTGCTTGAAAAGCTTAGCCTACCAAAATACTGCGTTGGATTAATTTTATTACTATGGGGGCTGTTATTTTTTTACCAAAAGCATCTCAACACTGAAATACTAAAACAAAGCTATTTAACCTCCCCAAAAGCTTATGATACCTATTTAGTTAAAGCCGATAAATTCACTCACGAACCATGGACACTCACTAATTTAAAAGTTGCGCAAGTGCTAAGCTTTGATGAGCAATTTATAACGTTTCAAGTAAGTAATTACAGCTATAAACGCAGTAGCGCCATTACCGCAGCGATGCGTGCAAGTTTATTAGTACAAAGAGATTATTTTTCTTCTCGAACTATTACCCTGCCTCGTAATGAAATAAAACGTTTATACGAAGATGACATTATATTTGACGTACTACGCCCACAAGCATATTCGCTTTATGGCGGGTTTGTAATGTTTCCACCTAAACCTAAGCCTCTTTATAAAGGCTTAAAGCTCGATGAGAATAATCAGCAAGGGATTATTTACTATAAAGATAAGCAATATAACGAAGCGCTTGAAAGCTTTAAGCTGGCAGCAAACTCAGGCTCACAATGGGGTCAACTAAACCTTGCTCAAATGTATCGTGATGGACAAGGTACAGAAAAGAACATTCAGCAGGCAATTTATTGGTATAAAAAAGCCATTGCTCAAGGTAATAGCAAAGCTAAATACGAACTTGAGCAACTATGTAAAACAACTCAGTGCGAATAAAATAAAGTAGCGTTACCACAGCTAATTATTTGTTTTAAATAACTTAGTATAAGCGACATGCGCAATCACAATAACCAAACCAGCACCTATTCCTAACAGTCCGTCAAATACTAAAGGGGCTAGTATTTCCCCCGTGCTACCAGCAACCGACTGCGCATAATGAGTTACATCCACTTGGGTATGATGCAAAAGCTCAATTGCGTGTACTAAAATTCCACCACCCACTAAAAACATTGCCACCGTGCCCGCAAAGGCTAAAAATTGCATTAACCGTGGGGCTGCAGCTAATAAGGCTTTGCCGAGTAATTCTTTAAACTTACTTGCGGAAAGTTTGGATTGATTAAGTAAATATAAACCTGCATCATCAAGTTTTACAATCCCAGCTACCAATCCATAAACGCCAATTGTCATGATGATGGCAATCACACTCAATACCAGCGCCTGGTTTATTAATGTCGCCCCTGCGACCGTACCTAATGTAATAACAATAATTTCAGCGGAAAGAATAAAATCAGTTCGAATTGCCCCTTTAACTTTTTGCTTTTCATACTCTGCTAAATCTAAATTTTCACCATCCTCTATAGCTTCTTGATGATGAGGTAAAAAACGAGCAAATACTTTTTCTGCGCCTTCAAAACATAAAAATAAGCCACCTATCATTAAAAGGGGGGTAATTAGCCAAGGCAACCACACACTAATTAATAGCGCAGCCGGGACTAATATCGCTTTATTTAAAAACGACCCTTTTGCTACCGCCCATACTACCGGCAGCTCCCTATCGGCAGTGACCCCTGTAACTTGCTGCGCATTAAGTGCCAAATCATCACCAAGCACTCCGGCTGTTTTCTTTGTCGCAACTTTACTCATGGTCGCAATATCATCCAACAGAGTCGTTATATCATCCAATAATGTTAAAAGGTTGCTGCCAGCCATGAAATTTCCTAACTAAAAATAAGATCTTAAACATAACGTAAAGCTATATTTTCACCAACGGTTAATTTAGCTTTGCTAAGCTCCTAATTAACAGCCGATTAAACAGATAAATGATGAAACCAATAAAACACACTACCGTTATTATTGCTTTAATAGTCCTGACTGCATGCAATAAGCAGCCAAGCATTAATAACTATATATGCGATAACGCACCTGCAAAACTTGATATTATTAGCAACAAACAAGCAAAGTTGAGCTTTTATGATCATGATTATATGTTGAATCATGAGGTAAGTGCTTCAGGCAGTAAATACATTAATCAAGAGGTGTTATTTTGGAGTAAAGGAGAGCAAGCAATGCTAATAATTAACGGCAAAAAATACCAATGCAGCAGCAATTAACCAATAACTAACATCAAATTAAAAAACTTGCTACACTAACAAAAGTCTTAATATTGTTGATAAAGTTATGCAATCTCTTGCCATCAAACATAAAATAATTTTAGCCTTTTCAGCCATTGGCTTGTTAATGCTTACTAGCAGTCTATTTTTTTACTGGTCGCTAAATCAAATTAGTACTACTAACACGCGTATAGAAACCTTGGCAGTGCCTGTACAACAAGCGAGTAAAGATCTGCGCTTATCACTCCTTTCTATTACTAAATTTAATGCCATTGCTTATAGCCAAACTAAACTTAATTTACTGCTGGAAAATAAAAAACAGGCGCACGCCGAACAAACGCAGTTTTTTAGTAAATTAGAAACACTCAAAGCGCAAGTTGCCCAGCAGCAAGGCATGCAAACATTACTCGTTACTATTAATAATGACTTCACCAAGCTAAATACAATAAGCAACGACATGCTTGCAGCAAAAGAGCAACGCTTTAAGGCGCAAAGCTCAGCCGCAGCACTAACAATTACGTTTAATGAACAACTTCGTGAACTCAGTAACCGCTTACTTGATATAGAGCTCATAAACGTGGCGAGCAACCAGCAATCACTTTTGAATGCAGTATTTGGCACAGCGACTCGTGTTGATGATTTATTATTTACTTTAAATAATAATGTCAAAGGAATTGGGCAAATAACCACGTCAGAAAATATAAACGATCATCAGCAAGATACCTCTTTTTTACTCGACAATATTAAATCTAATCTTAGTTACTTAGAGCAACAAGCCATCCCAATTGCTAATAAACTCAACACAAATGAGCTTATTACAGCATTTGATGATTTAAGTAGCTTATTAAATAATCCTAATGGGCTGTATGCATTGCAAAATACTGTGCTCAATAATAAAGACAAAGTTGATCAGCGTTTTGAAAGCTTTCAAAACGCCTTTATTAGTATTGAAAATCAATTGATTGAGCTTAATAAACTGGCTGACACGCGCTTTAACTTTCTACAAGATAGCGCTAAATCAGCGATTAATACCGGCTCTAGCTTAGTGATTATTATTGCGTTTGTATTAATTGCATTGCTGATTATTATTTCAGTATTTACTACTAACGCCATGCTAAAACCGCTTAAAAAGGTGAATAAAGAACTTGCTCGCATAGCCTCAGGTGACTTTTCTCAGCGTAGCAATCCCCACAGTAAAGATGAATTTGGTACGCTAATGCACAACACTAATAAGCTTTGTGATGATTTAACTCACTTAATAAAAGCCATTAGTAACGACGCTTACGAACTCGATAATTCAGCGATTCAAACCAGCGAAAAAGGCCAGCAAATGACCATTGTTGCTAAGCAACAGCTGGAACGTAGTGCACAAGCAACCTCATTAGCGCAGCAAATGTTACAAAGCTCACAAGCCGTATACGAGCAAGCGCAAAGCACTTCAGATGAAATTACTAATGCCTCGCAATTTGCTAATGACGTAAACGACATTGCAAACAATAATAGCCAAAGCATTGAGGCACTTTTAAGCCGCTTAGATAGAGCAGTAAGCAGTACAGAAGAATTAGCGCAATATACGCAACTAATTGGCGCCATTGTCGATACCATTAGCAGTATTGCAGAGCAAACAAATTTACTGGCACTTAATGCCGCAATTGAAGCGGCGCGGGCCGGTGAACATGGTCGCGGATTTGCCGTAGTAGCGGATGAAGTCCGCTCGCTTGCAGCTCGTACGCAAAGCTCTACAAGCGAAATTACCACCATGATCAACACACTACAGCAGCATACTCAAACCACTCAAACTGAAATAAATGATGGGCAACAACAGGCTAAGCACTGCGTTGAAAACAGCACTGAACTAAATAGTGCCGTTGAGCGTATTAAAAGCACTCTGGTATCGGTTAATGCTATGAGTAAAGAGATTGCTCATGCCTCACATGAACAACTTACAAACAGCACCGATATTCAACAAATAATGGCTAAGGTAACCGAGCAGGCCACCTTAAACGCCAACAATGCGACGACCCTAGCAAGCGAAAGTGAAGACGTTAATCAACTTGCACACTCATTAAAAGGTGCAGTAGAGCGCTTTAAGTTTTAAGCGCAGCTAATGACTTGGCTTGTATGAACTGGGTATAATACTTTTAACTTTTTGCTAAGTAACGGCCCACAATGAAATACAAAGATCTACGCGATTTTATCGATTTACTTGAAAAACGAGGCGAGTTAAAACGCATCAGCCAAGAAATTGACCCGTATCTTGAAATGACCGAAATTGCTGACCGCACACTGCGTGCCGAAGGCCCTGCTTTATTATTTGAAAACCCTAAAGGGTACAACATTCCCGTTTTAGCTAACTTATTTGGTACCCCGAAGCGTGTAGCCATGGGTATGGGCCAAGAAGATGTGAGTGAATTACGTGAAGTAGGAAAATTACTCGCATTTCTAAAAGAGCCTGAGCCACCAAAAGGTATTAAAGAAGCGCTTGGACAAATTCCGGTATTCAAGCAAGTACTTAATATGCCGGCCAAAGAAGTTAAAAAAGCCCCTTGCCAACAAATTATTTTACAAGGTGACGACGTTGATCTAACTAAGTTTCCTATTCAGCACTGCTGGCCTGGCGATACTGCACCTTTAATTACTTGGGGTTTAACCGTTACCAAAGGACCTCATAAAAAGCGCCAAAATTTAGGGATTTATCGCCAACAGCTATTGGGTAAAAATAAAATCATTATGCGTTGGTTATCTCATCGCGGTGGCGCGCTTGATTTTCAAGAGTGGTGTAAAGAGCATCCTGGCCAGCCCTATCCTGTTTCGGTGGCATTAGGTGCAGATCCTGCAACTATTTTAGGCGCTGTAACTCCCGTTCCAGATACATTAAGCGAATATGCCTTTGCCGGTTTACTACGTGGTAGTAAAACTGAAGTAGTTAAGTCAATCTCGAATGACTTACAAGTACCAGCCAGTGCAGAAATCGTACTTGAAGGGCATATTATGCCAGGAGAGGTGGCACCGGAAGGTCCGTATGGCGATCATACAGGTTACTACAACGAAGTCGATGATTTCCCAGTCATGACGGTCACCCATATTACACATCGTAAAGACCCTATTTATCATAGTACTTTTACTGGCCGTCCGCCGGATGAGCCGGCTATTTTAGGGGTGGCACTAAACGAAGTATTCGTGCCAATTTTACAAAAGCAGTTTCCAGAAATTGTCGATTTTTATTTGCCGCCAGAAGGTTGTTCCTACCGCATGGCTGTGGTGACAATGAAAAAACAATACCCAGGTCACGCCAAGCGCGTAATGATGGGAGTTTGGTCATTCCTACGACAATTTATGTACACTAAGTTTGTTATTGTCTGTGATGATGATATTAACGCTAGAGATTGGAACGATGTAATTTGGGCTATCACTACTCGTATGGACCCTGCGCGCGACACGACGTTAATTGAAAACACGCCAATTGATTATTTAGATTTTGCATCGCCCGTATCGGGCCTAGGTTCAAAAATGGGCATGGATGCAACTAATAAATGGCCAGGTGAAACAACTCGCGAATGGGGCGAACCTATTGTCATGGATCAAGCCACTAAAGATCGCGTTGATGAACTTTGGGATAGCTTAGATATTCTTTAACGACTTTGGTCTAGGGCCCTAGGCTATAAACTCACCCTGCGGATATGCTATTATTGCTCAAATAAAGTGCGTATCCGCTAATTTAAGGTAAAACATGCAAACATTACTCGCTGAAGTTGTCTCTATCAGCCCACTAACAGAATTTGTTCATAAAGTTATTTTAAAGCCGCAACAGCCTGTAGCATTTGAAGCTGGCCAATATTTACAATTGGTTTTAGGTGAGAAAGATAAACGCGCGTTTTCAATCGCGAGTCGCCCTTCACAAACGGATGCTTTAGAATTACACATTGGCGCATCAAACGCAGACTCTTATGCGATGCAGTCATTAGAGCACCTTCGTAGTGCCCACAACGATAACCAAACCGTAACTATTGAAGCGGGTTTAGGTATTTCTCAGCTGCGTTTGCAGTGCGAGCGTCCAATTATTTTACTCGCCGGCGGTACTGGTTTTTCTTACGCAAAGTCAATGGCTGAGCATTTAGCTGAAATCAACTGTGAGCGCCCGGTGCTATTTTACTGGGGTGTAAAAGAAGAGTCGGCGCTGTATGCTCATACGCAAATGCAAGCATGGGCAGATAGCCGTAAAAACTTTAAATTTATTCCTGTAGTAGAACATCCTACCGACAGCTGGACTGGCCACACTGGTTATGTACATAAAGCGGTGATGAACGATATTATGTCGTTAGAACCTTACGATATTTATATGGCAGGTCGTTTTGACATGATTGGCATAGTACGTGATGATTTTATAAATCATGGCGCCATTCGCGAAAACATGTACGCGGATGCATTTGCTTTTATAAAATAAAAGCAAATGCATTATTTTTAAGGCACCTTAGGGTGCCTTAATTGTTTTAATTGCTAGAACTATGATTGTTATTACCTATTAAGCTCATCAACATAAACAATTTCCTAAAATCCAATCTATAAACCATACTTTGTATAGAACATTAAGCGGGAGAAACCTAAATGTTAAATACAAAAGTAAAAGATTTTATGCAACACAAGTTGCCTCATATCACCCCTAATACAGAAATGACCACAGCCATTGCTGAGCTACAAAAATTTAAACTACTTGGCGCACCGGTATTTGATGATAATAAGGTGCTTGTTGGCTTTATCTCAGAACAGGAGTTACTTAAACCCTTAATGCAAAGCAGTTATTTTTGTGATGGTATGGTTAAGGTATCGCAGTTGATGCAAACAGATGTGGTAACCGTGCACGGCGATACCAATATTATGGAATTAGCAGAACAAATGAAGCCCGGTAAACCTAAAAATTATCCCGTAATCGATGGCGGTGTAGTGGTAGGTATGATCAGCCGTGCCGATATATTAAAAGCACTTTATAATAATTACGTTAGTTGTAATGCGCACATATAAAAAATGCCACTGTAAACAGTGGCATTGTTAATAAATATCTTAACCAGAGTTCAGGTTAATATAAGCAATTTAACGCTGTGCTACTTTGGCTTTAAGTGCACTTTTATCAGCGTCACTTAAGTAGGCAATTTCAAGCGCATTCGCTTGCGCTTTTTCCATATCGGCTTGTGACAAACCTGCTTTTGGTGCTGCCACTGCGTACTCGTACTCAATTTCAATGCCTTCAACAGCTGGGTCATCCGTGTTAAGGCAGGCTAAAATGCCATGATCTAAAAACTGCTTAAGTGGATGTTTGGTTAAATCATTCACTGTACTGGTTTGAATATTACTGGTTAAGCACGATTCAATACCAATGCGGTTATCGCGTAAATAATCCATTAGTTTGGGATCTTCAATCGCTTTAACACCATGGCCTATTCTGCTTGCACCAAGCTCGTTTAATGCTTGCCAAATACTTGGCGCACCTAACGCTTCACCAGCATGCACAGTAACAGCTAAATACGCATCACGTACTTGTTTAAAGTGATCAACAAACAGCTCGCCAGGGTAACCAATTTCATCACCGGCTAAATCTACGGCGACTAAGTCATTTTTAAAGGCAAGTAACGCGTCTAACTCGTGCTGGCAGGTTTTAACACCGTATGTACGAGATAAAATACCAATTAAGTTTGCTTTTATATCAGCATCTTTTGTTGCACTGCGGATACCATCAACCACCGCCTCAACAACCCCTTGAGGATGTAGGCCTTGGCTTTGTGCCATATAATAAGGGCTAAAACGCAGCTCTACGTAATCAAGGCCTTGCGCTTGTGCATCTTCAATATTCTCTATCGCAATGCGTCTACAGGCATCGTAATCACCTAGTACCGTCACTCCCCAATCAAGCTTTTGTAAAAATGCCATTAAGTTTGGTTCAGGATCAATAACCTGAACATGAGGAATAAGTGCTTCAACATTGTCCGCGGGTAAAGCGATATTAAACTGACGACCAAGTTCTAGTATGGTTTGCGCGCGTACATTACCATCTAAATGACGGTGAATATCTAGCAAAGGTATTTTTCTATTGATCATAATAGCTACTCGGTTGAATTAAAATTGCGCGAATGATACGCAGGTATAGTAATATTTCAAGTGTAGAATATTTAAATTAGCGCTAGGAGGTCTTATGTCTGCTTTTTATATAAAAGAGTGGCTTAATCTCTAACGTGATAAATAAAACCAAATCATTTTAAACAGCGCATCAGCATCAATAGGTTTGGTTATATAGTTATCCATACCCACATTAACCGCTTTTTTAGCGTCTTGTTCGTGCGCATTAGCAGATAAGCCAATAATAGGTAAATCTAAAAAACCTAACTCATTACGAATCACTTTCGTTGCCTGTAAGCCATCCATTTGCGGCATTTGAATATCCATCAACACTAAGTCATACTTTTTATCGCTTAGCATTTTAATCGCTTCAAGTCCGTTATTAGCAATATCAACAACACCCTGCTTGGTTTCTAAAATAGCCGTAGCCACATGTTGATTTAATGGGTTATCTTCAACTAGCAGTAAGCGATACTTCGCCAGTGATAGGTTGCTTATATCTATTTTATCTAACTTACCTGAATAATATTGTGCTTTAGGTAACGGAGAATGAAGCGGTAAACTAAAGGTAAAAGTAGAGCCGTGACCTTCACTACTTTTTAAATCAATTGCTCCTCCCATCAGCTCCACTAATTTTTTACAAATACTTAAACCAAGCCCTGTGCCACCAAACTGGCGTGAGGTTGAACTATCAGCCTGAGAGAAAGGGTTAAATAGCTGTTTTTGTGCCTCCTCACTAATTCCAATCCCCGTATCATTGACACTAAAATAAGTCATTTTTGCTGACTGCCAAATCTTTAATGTGACACTGCCCTTAGCAGTAAACTTAACGGCATTATTTAATAAGTTCAGCAGCACCTGCTTTAAACGAATAGGATCGGTATTAACAACTAAAGGAGCATCATGATCAACCTCAACTTGCAGTGACAAAGGCTTATTACTGACCTCAAATTGCATTAAACTCATGACTTCTTTTGCTAGAGATTTTAACTCCACAGGCTCCTGCACTAACTCAAGTTTACCCGCCTCCATTTTTGAAAAATCAAGCACATCATTAAGCACTCTCAATAAGACGCTGACCGCACCATCAGCTTGCTCTATGTAAGTTTTTGCTTGCGGCCAGTCCTGCTGTTGCAGTGCTAAGTAATGCATGCCTTTAATACCATTAATTGGGGTGCGAATTTCGTGGCTCATATTGGCTAAAAACTGGCTTTTTATCTCACTGGCTTCATCAGCTTTTTTCTTTTCCTGGCGCAAAGTCAGTGTTTGCTTTGCAACTTGTTCCCGTATACGAACATTAGTAGCTACCACTGAAATTAAAAACATAATCAGTAGCCAAACAAACAACATTCCTACTATTTGTGCTAACCAATAAATTAGCCAGGTTGATTGCGTCTTAGGCTGGTATATTTCTACTTGCCATAACTGATGACCAATTAACAATTGATAGTCTTTTAACAACTTCATTGCACTATGTTCTGCTACATAAAGGGGTTGCTGGTTATCTGTTTTATTTATATCGGTAAAACTAATCGCAACTTCACCACGGCTATCAAACGAAAGTGCCTCAGATAACTTAGCTAAACTCACTAGGGCAATTACAAACCCTTTAAAATCACCTTCAATATCAGGGGCACCAAATACAGGGGAAATAAAAAGTACGCTTAATTCCTCGTCTGTAGGGGCTAGCTTAAATGGCTCACTCAGTACCAACTCATTAAGAATTTTTGCTTTATTAAGGGCGTCGCGAATACCCACATCAGAGCTCAAATCAAAGCCCAACAGATCTTGCATATTCTTTAAGGGATAAATGTATTTTATGGGGTAATAAATATTACTAGAGGGTGCTTTTTGCCATTGTCCATTCGCCATTCTTTGTTTTATAACGACACTTTTGTCCCATTTAGTAGATTCATTAATAGAATTGGCAGTAATGATTGGTACCCAATTTAACGCTAAAATCTCTTCACTGTAGCTCAACTGCTTAGAGGTAAAATGATTAAACTCATCAAGACTAACTTGTTCGCTACTTGCTAAAAATGCGCCTAACAAAGATAGATGGGCAGCCACTTCATCTAACCTTTGATTAATGGCACTTTGCGTCATCATCAATTTAGCTTCTTGTTTTTGAATGTCTTTTTGTTTTTTACACTAGCCGCACCATAAAAACTAACACTGATAATGGCGTAAATAAGTAACGCAGGCAAAATAACTTGAAGCCGATGACGTAACTGCGAATAGTTAAATACAGCCAGTACTAAAGGGGTAAAAATCAGTACCCCTATTGAGTCACCAACCCACCAGGTAATAAAGGTACTAAGCGCAGCAGATGAGCTAATTATATGATTAAAAAAAAGCAGAATGGTTCCTGACCCAGCAGCTATGACGCAACACAGCGGTCCACCAATCATCAAGCTTTGAATACTAAGTTTAAGGGAAGATAAATTAAGAGGCGCTTTAATAACTTTGGTAATGAGGAATGCACCCAGCCAGGCCTGAGAAAATACAGCACAGCTGACGCCAATAGCTTGCAATAATACTTGCCAGTTTAAAATATCAGCAACACTGTCTAAGTGAATTAAATTAACAAAAGCAGCGCCTGCAAAAATCCCCACATAAGCGCGACGCCCCCATAATAAAAAGCTCGCTAGTGCAATACCTGCAGGGGGCCAAGAAGCAACCGCGTAACCATTAACAGCAAATAAAAAATTACTCAGGTAACCGCTAAAGAAGTAAGCGCATGCGAGGCTAAAGGAAAGTGTAAATACATTTTTCACAACCGCCGCTCCTGCGCTTTTATTATTGATTTATAACTATAATTGATTATTGGTAGAGTACAAGTGCCTTATCTAATTGTGCACTGTGCTTATAGCTTAATATAGCTTGTTGCCGGTATTGTGATTTATTTTCACTATTAAGCGCTTTATCGAATACTCGCGCAGCTAAATCATAATCACCTTGCGCATTGGCTAAACACGCCAACGCTAATAGTAACGCATTATTATGCTCATCTTTTTTTAGTCGCTCTTGAATGCTTGATTGCAACTTATAAGCATTACTTGGGGCAGCTTCACTTAAAATGTAAGCCAGTTGGTCATGTTGTTTATTGTGCTTAAGCAATTTAATTAGCTCATTTTCAATGCTTGCTAATTGCCCGGTTTTAGCCATTTGGGTTAAATAAGCCGTATACGCATGCGCTTGCAATTTTTTACCTAAATGTTGGTATTTAGTGGTTAACTCATCACTTGCCTGCGCTGCAAAATAAGCTAAAAACACTTGCTGCCACTGGGTATCACTCAAGGCGCTTTTGCGTAATAAACGCGGTAAAAAGTCTTCAAGCAATTTAAAATGCTGCTGTTGCACTAACACTTCGGTGTACAACTTCAAATCAAGCACCGTGGCTTTTTTAGATTCTGCAGCCATCCGTATTTGCGGTTCAATAACACTGCTGTCGCCACTAGCTAACCACAATTTAGCCACTTTAAGTTGTTGCTCTGGGCTAATTTCAAACAAACGCTCAAGCGCTTTATCGGGTTGATTATTTGCCAGTGCCGCTTTTGCTAATAATGCTAAACGTATATCGGTAAATTTAGGTGGCACACTATTGCTTGATAGCGCACTGTCTACTTGCTCGTAATCATCATTAATGAGACTCCACAATGCTTGCTCTATAGCTGCATGTTTACGCTCTTGGCTTCGTGCAAAAAAACCATGCTTAGTATTTCTGTAAATAGATAAACAATAACGCACTAGCTTGTAAGTTAAATACAAAGCCGCTGCACTCAGTGCTGCCATAATACAAAACGAAACAATCGTGCCTTCTATAGTGGTATTGTTAAATGAAATCAGCACATAGCCTTTTTCATCTAACACAAAAGGGGTAATTGCTAGCACTAACACAATCGCGACAATGAAAATAATCAGTCCTATCATTGTGCCCACTCCTTCACTTGCTGAGTGCTTTGCAGTGTTACTTGAGGATTAAAGTTAAGCGATTCTTTTTCAAGGTTGGCTAAGGTCTGTATTACTACTTTTGTTGCATCGTCATCTTGCTTAAAGTATTCATTAACCAAACGTTTTGTATCATTCAAAGCGTTAAAATAAATACTTGCTTGCTTACTCATTAATGCGTCTTGCGCCTGGGTAATATTAAGCTTGATACGCTGGGTAATTAAATGGCGCTCTCGGTCAGTTAATAGTGGCTCAATTAATACGCCTTCATGATGGCGAATGGTAATAAAGCTATCGACTATTTTATTCCAACTATTAAGAATGTTTTGCTGCCAATCACTAACATCTTCAGAGAGTGCATTCTCATCACTTATACTCGCCTCTTCAGGCAAATTAACCGCATTAAATATCAAGTCATCAATACGCTTTATTACGCTGTTTAATTGTAAATAAATCGCTTCTGTCGCAACGGGTTTAATATTGTCGAGTGTTTGTATGTCTTGTGTAATTGCTTGGCGCAACTCAAGCGTACCAGAATGATCACTTAACAATGAATCTAAACGTTTAAGCACGGCACTCGTGCCTGAGTAATCTTGCTCTGCCCACAGTTTAAACTCAGCCATACGTTGCAAGCTGGTCACTTCTTGTGGGTTTAATGTATTACCACTTTGTTGTACCTTTTGTAGCGCGGCTTTTAATGCTTGTTGATTTTTTACAGAGTTTTCATTGAGCGCCATAGCGATTTGTTCTTCGCTATTAAGCAACGCTTGCTGCAAGCTAAGCTGCTCAGATTTAAGCGCTTGCAGCTCTTGTTGTAGCATTTTATTTTGTTCTGTCAGCGTATTAACTGCTAAATTTTGCACTTTACTGGCATTAAGCTTTTGATAAAACTCATAACCCACACCGCTGGCAACAAGCAAGGAGATCACTAACGCAACGCTACCTACTTTACTTACTTTTTGAGGAGTGCTCTGCGTTTGGTTATTCGCTTTTACAGAGTCACTTTTAGTCGTATTAGAGGTGTTTTTTGCTGTTGGCTGCGCTGCTTTTTCTACTTTTGACGTCGCTGACTGTTCACTCATTTTGCTACCTTGCTGATTAATGCAGGTAAACATAGCGTGGTCGCTAGCTCCTGCCGCAGTATGTATATGGGTCGAATTTATTTTTTGTTGCTGTAAATAAGCACCAATGCGCTCACTGGCAACGTAAAATTCGCACTGTTGTAACCATGTTAGTTGCGCTGGCGTAATAGTATTAAATATAGCGTCAACTGCAGCATTACTTGTAATGACTATACCGTGTACATTAAGGCTTTGCCAGTGGTCTATCCAGTTAGCTGAACTAGGCTCTACCGGCTCACGTTGATACACCACACAATTATTTAAATAAGCACCACGTTGCTTCAAGGTTTTTGCTATTTCAGGTCGCCCGCCAATACCTTTTACCAGCACAATATTACTGCCATCAACGTCAGCCAATGACTTAAGCGCAAGTAACCCCTCAGAGTCATGTTGTTTTGGTAATGCAGCTCGCACACCAAATACTTCATAAATGGTATCAGCTGTTTGTTGGCCCACCCCATAAAACTGCGCTTTGGTATTAATTGCAGGCTTAAGTGCATTTAATGCATGCACCGCATCCTGTGAAACAAAAATAATTTTGTCGGCGTTTACCAACGGGCTTAATTCAACGCTTGTCGGCGTTAAGTAGGTTATTTTTAAAACTGGATATAAAGACGCTTGATAACCCGCTTGCTCAAGTTGCTGTGCAAGGGCTGCGCCTTTTCCTTCGGGCCGAGTTATCAAGATATGTTTCATTATGCGTCTCGATATACGTCAGCTAGAATTTTATCTGCGCCTTGTGCTAATAATTTTTTAGCCAGCTCTATACCTAACTTTTCAGCATCATCAACATGACCACTAATTTCATCGCGTAAAATTTCACTGCCATCAATCGCACCGACTAAACCACGTAAGTGTACTTGCTCACCATCAACCAATGCGTACGCACCAATTGGCACTTGGCAGCCTCCTTCTAAATGGCGGTTCATTGCGCGCTCAGCGTTAACGCGAATACGTGTTTCGCTATGCTCAAGTGGCGCTAATAATGCTTTTGTCACGCTATCATCTATACGACACTCAATGCCTACAGCGCCTTGGCCATTAGCAGGTAACGACACTTCTGGTTCAATAAAGTCACGAATACGCTCGCCCATCTCTAAACGAATTAGCCCTGCTGCTGCGAGTATAATGGCATCATATTGGCCGCTATCAAGCTTTGCTAAACGTGTATTGACATTGCCGCGTAAGTCACGAATTTCTAAATCCGGACGCAGCGCTCTAATTTGACACTGGCGACGTAAACTTGAAGTCCCCACAATAGCGCCTTGTGGTAGCGCATCAATATTGGCAAAGTTATTTGATACAAACGCATCACGCGGGTCTTCACGCTCACAAATAACGTGCAGTTCTAAATCATCCGGAAACTCTACTGGTACATCTTTCATTGAATGCACAGCAATATCTGCACGGCCATCAAGCATGGCTTGTTCTAGTTCTTTTACAAATAAACCTTTGCCACCAATTTTAGCCAATGGTGTATCTAAAATAATATCGCCCTGAGTCGACATTGGCACGAGCTCTACGCGCACGTCATCATGAAAATGCTCTAGCTGCGCTTTTACAAATTCAGCCTGCCAGAGTGCCAATGCACTTTTACGAGTGGCAATGCGAACTAACTTTGTTTTTTCGGTCATAAAATATCCATTAATAATTACACGCTTTAGGATTAAAATTTATTCAATCTAAGGCGATTTAATTTGCTAAAACTCTAAATTTTTTTTGAGCGATGAGTAGCCCGTTTTCATCAACTACATCAACGCGCCAATGCCCTATTTGAGTATCCATAATATTTTTAGTTGAGTACGTTCTGTAACGTGGAGAAGTAACCTTAAGTGCCACCGCAGCCATTACTTCACCTTCAAATAGCCACACATGTTTTACCTGCTGGCCCTGTAAGTTTTTAAGCTCACTAAAAAATGACAACGACTCTTCAAATTGATTTAAACGCACATCAGCGGCAAATACGTTAGTTGGCTCACGGTTACTGACACTGCGAGTCAGAACTGCACGACTTATGGTAGCGGTATCTATTTTGGCACCAATGGCCACACTGGCAATATTTGCAGATGCAGCAAATTCTTTTTGCTCAGCGGGTTTTGCATTCACAACGTCAGGGGCTTGAGTGGCTATTGCTGCAATGACTGCTTTTTCAGGCTCAGCTGCGGTCGTTGGCTCTACTTCTTGCTTAATAATACTTTGTTGAACTTCAGACTCAGATGGTACTTGTTCAGTAATAGGCGCTGGTTTTTGCTCATCCAAGGAAATGGTTTTAGGGTCTGCAATCGCGACACTGCTCACCGGCTCCTCATCAGCATCTGTGGCTTTCTCACTCTCTACTGATACTGCATTATCATCGCTTAGCGACACAATTGCTGTTTGTTGCTCAGTTAAATCAGACTGCTCATTAGGATGCGGCGTCCCTTGATCAGCATTTACAGCGCTAGACAGGCCGTAAATAACCGCTGCAGAGGTCATAATCACCAACATAGAAATACTCACAATCCGACGCCAATGCCACTCATAGCTCACGTTAGGTTTGCTAGTAGATGGTTCGCGTTTTACATTTGCTGTTATTACTATTTTTTGACTCATTTTGACCCTCAGCGGCTCCTAAACTAACTTAAGCGAGAAATTAACCATTGGCGCACAGCTTGTAACTCTTGTGTACAAACCTGATGCCCCATTGGGTATTCTTGCCAACTTACATCCATGTTATGCGTTGATAATACTTCAAACGCACTTCTACCCGCGCTATGCGGTACAACGTCATCTTGGCTACCATGAGCCATAAATATATTTAACTGTGTTTGTTTTGCTTCATCGGCCAATTTATGTGGCACACACATGTAGGTTGACAGCGCCATTACACCAGCCAGTTTTTGCTCTAAACGCGGCGCTAAATGCAGCGATACAACGCCACCTTGCGAAAAGCCCGCTAAAATAATTTTACTCGCCGGTATGCCATTGGCAATTTCTTGTGTGATGAGTTGCTCAACTTTCGCTGCTGATTCTCTAACCCCTTGCTCATCGGCACGTTTATCTAAATCCATAGATTTAATGTCGTACCATGAGCGCATTTGCATACCGCCATTAACTGTAACAGCCTGCATAGGCGCGTGCGGAAAAATAAAACGCACTCCTAACTCAGTAGGTAAATCGAGCTGCGGGGCAACTGGTGCAAAACCATCACCTGAATCACCTAAGCCATGTAGCCAAATCACCGTGGCTTTATGGGCACTTTGTGCCGGGTATTCTACAAACCCTAAACTCATAGCGTTGATTGCCACTTAATTTCTTGACCCGCTTGACGTGTTGACGCTTCATTGATGAAACTCCAAAACTCTGCACCCGAGCGGTTATCAATCCATTGACCATCACGCATTTCAAAATGATGTCCATTGAATTTTGTTGCTACCCATACCTGGTGCAAAGGGGCTTGCTTATTAATCACAATCTTACTGCGATCTGGAAAAATAATTTCTAAAATACCTTGAGCCGATTCATAATCTAAATCTGCTTCACAATCATCAACTTGTTCTTCAATAGTGAACATAAGAGCTTCTGCTAACTGGTGATATTCGTGATCAGTCATCGTTAATTTCCTTTGCAGGCGAGGCGCCTAAATAATGGGTGCATGTTTATAGAGCTAGTGTAACAGGAATAAAATCATCCGCGAATAGCTGCATTTTTTAGATATTCTGTTACTCTGCGATTATAAAGCCAGCAACCGTATTAATCTAATGAAAGCGACATATACCTTACAATTAAAACAACTATTAATCAGCACCGTATTGTTGTGTGCGTTAGCTGGCTGTGGTCAAAGCGGCCCGCTGTACTTACCCGAGCAGCCTGCTGAACAAAACCAGTCAACTGACACCCCTAATAAACAAACACCCGTAGAGCAACAACAGGAGCAATAAATGGATTTTTTTAATTATAAAAACAACCAACTATTTGCTGAAGATGTCAGCGTAGCCACTATTTCACAACACTATGGTACGCCGTGTTATGTGTACTCAAGAGCCACGTTTGAACGCCATTATTTAGCGTTTGCTAATGCGGCTAAAGATCACAAAAGCCTAGTGTGTTATGCCGTCAAAGCAAATTCAAATATTGCGGTGTTAAATATATTGGCACGACTTGGTGCGGGTTTTGATATTGTCTCAAAAGGCGAATTAGCTCGGGTGATCAAAGCCGGAGGCGCTGCTAATAAAGTGGTATTTTCTGGGGTTGCTAAAACGGCTGACGAAATTGCTTATGCGTTAGAATTGGGTATTAAATGCTTTAATGTTGAGTCAATCTCAGAGCTTGAGCGCATTTCTGAAGTGGCCTGCGAGCTTAATTTAGACGCGCCAATTTCTATTCGCGTTAACCCCGATATTGATGCCAAAACACATCCATATATTTCTACTGGGCTTAAAGAGAACAAGTTTGGCATTGGTATCGAATCTGCTTTAAGCGTGTATCAACATGCTGCGTCGTTACCTGGCTTAACGATTGTTGGCGTAGATTGCCACATTGGCTCACAGCTTACACAAACCAAACCGTTTTTAGAGGCGCTTGAGAAACTACTGGTATTAATTGATGAGTTAAAGAATGCAGGTATTGAGCTAAGCCATCTAGATATTGGTGGAGGACTTGGAGTAACCTACGATGATGAGCAACCCCCGCATCCAAGTGAATATGCAGCACAAGTAACGCAACGCCTTGCGAATTACCGTCACCTAGAACTGATTTTTGAACCAGGGCGAGCCATTGCCGCAAACGCGGGGATTTTAGTAACACAAGTTGAGTTTATTAAACAAAACCAAGACAAATATTTTGCGATTGTCGATGCGGGTATGAACGACATGTTGCGCCCATCACTGTATCAAGCATGGCAAAAAATTATTCCTGTATCAGTGCGTGATGACGAAACACCGACCCATAATTACGACGTAGTTGGGCCGGTGTGTGAAACAGGTGACTTTTTAGGTAAAGACCGCCCATTAGCACTCAAACAAGGTGATTTATTAGTACAGCGAAGTGCTGGAGCCTATGGTTTTACTATGAGTTCAAATTATAACTCACGCCCACGGGTTGCTGAAATAATGGTTGATGGTGAGCAACATCACCTTATTCGCGAACGCGAAACTATCGAAAGCCTATACCAAGGTGAGAAAGTTTTACCATAAACGTTTTTGCCAACTAGCTGCTCTGTGGCATGATTAGCACAGAGCAAAACCGAATTAGAGCGCTATGTTAGTTAATTTTTCCAAAATGCACGGCTTAGGTAACGACTTTGTTGTGATTGATAATATTACACAAAACGTTTTTTTATCCCGTGATCAAATCAAAAAGCTGGCCGATCGCCATTTCGGCATTGGGTTTGACCAATTACTGATGGTTGAAGCCCCTTACTCACCGGATCTCGATTTTCACTATCGTATTTTTAACGCTGACGGCCACGAAGTAGAACAATGTGGTAACGGTGCGCGTTGCTTTGCCCGCTTTGTACGCATGAAAGGCTTAACTAATAAACATAAGATTAGCGTGTCGACTAAGTCAGGTAATCTTACCCTGTATATTGAAAAAGACGGTCAAGTAACGGTTAATATGGGTCACCCTAATTTTGAGCCGAGTAAAATTCCACTCAAAGCAACCAAACGTGAGCTGACTTACATTATTCGCGCAGAAGAACATACCGTTTTTAGTGGTGCCGTATCTATGGGCAACCCGCATTGTGTTATGGAAGTAGACGATATAGAAACAGCCCAAGTGGATACCCTAGGCCCATTGCTTGAAAACCATGAACGTTTTCCGCAGCGCGCGAACATTGGCTTTATGCAGGTTATCTCTCAAGAACACATTAAACTCAGAGTATGGGAGCGTGGTGTAAGCGAAACGCTTGCTTGCGGTACCGGCGCGTGTGCCGCCATGGTGATTGGCTTTATCCAAAATAAGCTCACCAGCACAGTACAAGTTGATTTACCCGGCGGTAGCTTACAAGTTCGCTGGAGTGGCGAAGGCCATCCAGTGCGTATGACTGGCCCCGCTGAACATGTATTTGATGGGCAAGTGGCACTATGAGTGAATTAACTAAACAGCAAGTAATAGACTACTTACAACAGCATCCTGATTTTTTAATTAATCAACCTGAGTTATTAGCGCAACTTGAGTTACAACAGCAAGTTCAAGGTGCAACTTCGTTAGTGCATATTCAGCAGCGCCAATTACGCGAGCACAATACACAGCTAAAAAATCAAATAGACAGCATGAGCAAAAATGCGACCCAGAATGAACTGGTTTATCGTTTATTTAGCCAATGCCACCGGCAGCTGTGGAGTAATTACGACTTTAATACGCTGGCCAGTAACTTACGTAATATTATTTGTATGAGCCCGACTATTAATGAGTGCAAACTCGTTAGATACGACAGCGCCTTTGAAGAGTTAGTAAAGCATAGACTGTCAGATAGTAATCATTATTTAGGCCGTGTAAATCAGCAAGAACGCGACTTACTCTTTAACAATGACACTCAATCGACCGCACTTTATTTAATTGGTGAGCCGAGTAATCCCTACGCAATTTTGGCTTTTGGCAGCCACGATGAAAACCACTTTGAGCCCTCACAAGATAACTTATTTGTATTAGACTTTGTGCGCTCACTGCAAATACGGTTACTGGAACTGGCATGAGCGATAACGCGCCAAATATAAGCGACTTAAGCGATAGCTGGCGTACACCCATTACATTATTTAGTGATTACTTAAAATTTGAACGCCAGTATTCGGCGCACACCGTAAATCAGTATGTCAGCCAATTAGGTTTTGCCGCCTTGTATTTTAATAAGCTGTGCGACAATTGGTTTGCGGTACAAAGTGAGCATATTCGTCGTTACAGTATGGCACTGCGGGCAAAACAATTAAGTGGCAGAACAATCAGCTTAAAATTAAGCTGCATACGTAGTTTGTATAAATTTTTAAAAGCAAAAAATATTACTGAGCAAGCGCATTACCATAATCCGGCACAGGGCATAAAAGGCCCTAAATTTGCGCGGCCTTTACCTAAAAATCTTGATGTTGACCAAATGGCTCGTTTACTCGAAATACCCGATGATGATCCACTTGCCATTCGTGATAAAGCGATGATGGAACTGATGTATTCATCAGGCTTACGCATTAGTGAGTTAGTTGGCGCTAACATGCAAGATATAAACACTCGTAGCGGTGAAATATTAGTGCGAGGCAAAGGCGCAAAAGAACGCCTAATACCGGTTGGCTCTAAAGCACTTGAGGCGTTAAACAATTGGCTAGCAGTTCGCCCACTATTTATGGGCTCAGATGAACATGCAGTATTTTTGAGTAGCAAAAAAAGCCGTATTTCTGTACGCCAAGTTCGTTTGCGTATGCAAGAATGGGGGATAAAGCAAGGTATTAGCTCGCAAGTTCATCCGCATAAATTACGCCACTCATTTGCGTCGCATATTTTAGAGTCGTCTGGGGATTTACGAGCAGTGCAAGAGTTATTAGGCCACAGTAGTTTATCTGCAACCCAAGTTTATACTCATTTAGATTTTCAGCACTTAGCCAAGGTGTACGATAACACCCACCCACGTGCTAAAAAAAGAACCGATTAGAGCAGCAACTATGATCCGATTTAATCGCGCAATTTCTCCTTTTTCTGTGCTAAGTTTTGACTTAGACGATACCTTGTACGATAACCGCCCTATCATAACCGCAGCCGTTCAGGCGCAAATTGATTATTTAAATGCGCTACCAGGCTACAAAAAACAAGGACCACAGTTTTGGCAGCAATGCCGTGAACTCGCGGCACTACAGCAGCCAGAACTTATTGATGACGTCACACAATGGCGTAAGCATACCTTGCGCTTAGTGTTGTCTGAATTAGGTTTTAAAGGTGATGAAATAGAGCATCATGTACATAAGGCGTATCAAGCATTTGCTGATGAGCGAAGCAATATTACGGTGAGCGAAGACGTACTAATATTGCTTGATAAACTAAGTCAACACTACAAATTGATTGCCATTACTAACGGTAATGTAGAGGTTGATCGATTTAATTTAAAAGATAAGTTTGAACTGGTGTTACAAGCAGGCTTGCATGGTAAAGCTAAACCACACACAACATTATTTGATCAAGCCGCAACACATTTACGTATCAAAAACAGCGATATTTTGCACATAGGTGATAGCCTTGATAGCGATGTGCAAGGTGCTAACAACGCTGGCTGTCAGTCTGTATGGCTGAATAATCAAGCACAAACTTATGCCTACAAAGGGTTGGCTGATATTGAAATAACCAACATTCATGCGTTAACCCATTTAATATAACCTATGCTTGTTTTACTAATAATATAAGTTAGAGTTAGTTAATTAACGACATATTATAATAACAAGGACAGCGTATGACGCTCACAGATTATTTAACAACGCTCGCAGATGAGCCAAAAAGTATTAGCTTTGCTGATACTATGGCCGTTATTGATGAGCACTATACTTTTACAGCATGCAGCTTCAGTAACCATGGGTTATTAAGCTCTGCGAGTGAAAATAACGGTTCGTGCAAAATTTTTGCATTTGCTAAGCTCAACGGTCTTAGTAAACAAAATACCTTAGATTGCTTTGGTAAATTTTACCGTGAAGATGTACTAAACAACCCAAGTGCCGATGATCACATGAATATTCGTACGTTTATGTTAGCGCCCGAGGCAACACCGTTTTTAGGCATTAGCTTTGATGGCACGCCTTTAACCACAAAAGAGTAATATTCAAATCAGCATTATTTAGCCGCTACCAGCGGCTTTTCCATAAAGTAGCGCGTACCGCTGAGCGGATAATTATTTAATTGATATTTAACCTGATAACCACGCTTTTCATAGAAAGGCTTGGCTTGAAAGTCTAAGGTGTCAAGCTGAGCCTGAACGGCACCCATTTCAATTGCTGCATTTTCAAGTGATGTTAATAACGAATCAGCCAAGCCATTGCCTCGTGCCGATTCAGCACACCACAACCAACTTATTAGCAGCCAATTGCCAAATACATGACCACTTATACCGGCAACTAATTCATGCTGTTTATCGAGATATTTAAAGCCGAGAGCTTGGCGCTCTGCGTCGAAGTGTTGAGCATTAAACTCAAGCATATTAACACGCAGTGCTTGGTTTAATTGCTCAGTATTTTCTGCCTGCAATAGGTACATTGGCTATTCCAAATAGACCTATTTTAGCAAATACCTGATGTTAAAACAGGTTATTTTGTCCAAAGGGAACTTCAAGCATATTGCTAGAAATTTTTTCCGGTTGACCACACATTTCATCATAAGCGCTGGTATGCCTGAGCATCATTTGCGCGTAGGCAATGTCTTCAAAGCGTTTTTGAATATGTAATGGGCTGACTGCCTTTACAAATTCACCATCGCTTTCTTGTACATAGTATTCAACATTATTAATGACAACAGACACTTGATACAAGGCCATTTCCAGTGAATGAACCACCACTTTTTGTAATGGCTGATGCTTTTTTAGTTCTGAAAATTGAATACCCATATTAACCTACCTACTGTTAAATTAACTGTCCAAGTAATCAATACGCAGCTTTGCTATAATCGCGATCAGATTTTTTTAATTACGCGCTATCATGGATACAAAAATTCGACTCGCAAAGTACATAGCGCATGCCGGTGTTTGCTCACGCAAGCAGGCCTCGCGTTTGATTGACGAAGGTGTGGTCATGGTTAATAATCGCCCCGCAAATCATATTGATCATGTGGACGAAAACGACAGTGTCATTGTTAATGGCCAAGCCATTAAAGGCCCTGCCGATTTAGTCTACTTTGCTTATCACAAACCAGTAGGAATTGATTGTAAACTCAATCAGCACGACCCAAGCAGCCTTATTCATCATTTGCCGCAACTTACACGGGTGTACCCTATTGGTCGCCTCGATAAAGACTCACGCGGATTACTTATCTTGACCAATGATGGAGATTTTTGTAATCAGTTGATCCACCCTGACTTTCATCAACCTAAACGCTACTTAGTCACTGTGAATAAACCATTAGACGCGCATTTTTGTGAAAAAATGGCGGCAGGCGTCCCCGTTGATAAGCAAATAACACGACCTTGTGAAGTAGTTAAAATAGCGAGTAATCAATTTAGTATTGTTTTAAAACAAGGGCTCAACAGGCAAATACGTAAAATGGCGCATTACTGTGGTTATAAAGTGATTGATTTATACCGCGTACAAATAAGTGAATTACTGTTAGACCATTTAAATTTACCTGAAAACCAGTTTATAAAAATTAATAAAAGCGACATTTTAGGCTAACAAGCTCACGCTACCCCCTCACTTTAATGCGATTAAAAAATATAAAATAAACTTGCAAAAATAGATTACAAGTGTAGTCTTAAATTAAAGATTACACTTGTAGGCAATAAAATGATCGAATTATCAAAAGCAGAATTTGAAGTACTCGATGCGCTATGGATTAGCTACCCCGCTAATGCCAGCCAAATTATTGAGCGCTTGAGTGATGATAAACAATGGCACGAAAAAACCATTAAAACCTTACTAGGTCGATTAGTTAAAAAAGGAGCGCTTAGCTTCGAAAAAGAAGGCCGCCAATATATTTACACCCCCTGTATAGAGCGTGCTGATTACACCCAAAAAGAAAGCCAGAACTTTATTGAGCGTTTTTTTAGTGGCCGTATAGCTCCGTTGGTAAGTGGTTTTGCGAAATCAGAAAAACTCTCTCAACAAGATATAAACGAGCTTAAAAAAGTCATAGATGACTGGGAAAAAAACCAAAAGTAAGGGATTCTCATGGTTATTCAAACAAGCTTTAATTGGCTAATAGAGCAACAACTATTATTGAGTCTGTTGTTTGCAGGATTTGTTTTACTTGAGCGCTTTGGCTTAAAAGCAATTGGTTCGCAGCTTATTTATAAATTAGTGTGGTTAATACCAGCCTCGCTGCTTGTCGCTAATTTACCCAATGCAATTAGGCCATTACAAAACAGTCCAATTAGTCATTATATCATTACTCCAAATCAACCATTAATAAGCACTATTAGTATTAACTGGGCGCTATTTTATGTAGTTATTACGGCACTGCTTTTATTCGCCACTTGGATTATTCACCGCCGATTTGTAAGCAACCTACAGCTTTGTGAAGTAACAAATTTACAAGCAGAAATAAGCTCAGGGGTAAAAACCTTTACTAGTCATCAAGTGGCAACACCTATGGTAATTGGGGTACTAAATAGCAAGCTAGTTTTACCACACAACTACAATACTCTGTTTGATAAAGCCACATTGGCGCTTATTTTAGAGCACGAAAATGTGCATATAAAACGCAAAGATAACCTAACAAATGCGCTGCTATTACTGGCTACAATTTTAATGTGGTTTAACCCTTTAGCTTGGATGGCATACGCAAGCTGTAGACGTTTGCAGGAGCTAACTTGTGATGAACGGGTACTAAGTAATAAAACCACACAGCAACAAATTTTATACAGCAAAGCCTTAGTAAACTGCGCTGCCAATGCGCCAGCGGGTCTGATGGCTTATTCACACTACGGAGATAAAAAAACCATGTTACAACGACTTACTAATATCAAACATAACGGCGCACATTCGCGCCTAGCAAAAGGAAGCGCGTTACTTATAGCAGCAAGCTTGCTCAGTGGCTTAGCAGTAGCAAAGCAACCTGAAGCATCAGCTAAAAAAGAAACATCTATCGCTCCCGTAATGCGAATCGAACCGCTTTACCCAAAACAAGCGGCGGAACAAGGCATTAGCGGTTCAGTGGTATTAAAATACGACATAACCCCAGCAGGCAAAACAGCTAACATTACTGTTGTAAAAGCTGAACCAGAAGCAGTCTTTAACAAAGAAGCAAAAAGAGCACTGATGCAATGGCAATATACACCTTCATCAATGGGACAACAAAACGTACTAATACAACTTGATTTTGCACTCAACAGTACAGTTACAAAAAGTGATTTAATAGAGCGAGTTAACATATCGCATTAATGGGAATAAGTGTTTAAGACTATAAAGCAAGCACCCTTTTAGGCTGCTTGCTTTGTGGTTTTTGCTTATTCTCGTTATAAACTGACGGCGATCATGCCAATAGCGGTGCCTATTCCCACCAGCCAAGTGATCGAGCGAATAATATCGAGGTTTAAATAATAAAAAGTACAAAATAAAATACGCGCTACAATATGCGTCATCGCTAAAGTTTCGGTTACGGCATTAACATTGTTTGTGCCTAATACAGCAGCCAAAGCAACGGCAAAAACCGCTAACGATTCAAAACAGTTTTGATGAGCAGCCAGCGCCCGTGCTCCGAGTCCTGTAAGTTGTGTTTGTTGTTGCCGCGGATGTTTATTATCGTAACCACCGAGCTTATTCATTTCTATAATAGCTGGGATTCTCGCAACATAAGGCATGATCACTGCAATTAAGGCGCAAACCAATAAAGTCGTCATTATAATTCTCAAGTTATTATTTATGACCCAAAATAACACAGCAAATAGAAAAAAGCCGCCAAATATAAATAACCTGAGCTCTGGCGGCTAGCAGTAACATCCCTCACACTATAGCCGATTTAAGCAGTGCATCACTGTGGCAAATTGTCGCAGGTGATGAATATTCATTATGCCTTTTTGATGGTCGCTTTAATGCCAGAGTACTGCTAAATTAGCTCTCCACTTTTTTGTATGTTATTTAAGATGATTTGGATTTTACTGACTATTTTTGCCGCATTTATGCAGTCATGGCGTAATGCTCTGCAAAGTAAATTAAGCACTCATGTGAGCATTGCTGGCGTTACATTAGCCCGCTTTATTGTCGCAAGCCCTATTGCAGGGCTGTATTTATATGCGCTTTATTATTACCAAGATGCTCCCTTTCCTTCATTCAACCCTTTATTTATTAGCTACATTATTGGTGCCAGCATAGTGCAAATTATTGCCACGGGACTCATGGTTAAATTATTTAAAATGAATAATTTTGCTGTAGGCGCCGGGCTAGCTAAAAGTGAAGCGCTTATGGCGGCCATACTCGGGTTGCTGTTTTTTGGCTCAACGCTTTCATTACTTGGTTGGTTTGGCGTGTTTATTGGTGCAATTGCGGTATTGCTATTAAGTGGTATCGCCAATGTGAAACACTTTAGCTTAAAAACAGCATTAACAGGACTTGCCTGCGGTACCGCCTTTGCGTTGTCATCATCATGGATCAGAGAAGCCAGCTTGAGTTCGGGGATTGCTTTTCCGTATGCGCCTGCATGGGTTTTATTGCTTGTTATTAGTTTACAAACAATAATGTTGTGTATTTATATTGCCTTAAAGGAACGCGATACATTTAAAACTATGTTTCAGCATAAGGGCATGACTTGTACGGTGAGTATATTTAGTTGCTTGGGATCAATAGGTTGGTTTAGCGCAATGAGCTTGCAACATGTTGCCTATGTAAAAACGCTCGGCCAGATAGAAGTATTTTTTACGATGTTAATTGCTGTTTTATGGTTAAAACAACCGCTAAAACGCCAAGATAGCGCTGGGCTATTATTGATTGCAGTGGCTGCGATATTGGTAATGCTGCCGAGCAGCTAAAAAAGCGCAGGTATCAACCTGCGCTCGTTTTTAATAACTAATGACTAATTTTTAGGGTGATCACACCGCAAATAATCATTAACACACCAGCAATACGGCCAAACGTGGCGGCATCACCGTAAAATAATATACCCACTAAAAACGTACCAGCAGCACCAATACCCGTCCATACTGCATACGACGTGCCCATAGATATTTGCTTTTGCGCTAACCACAACATAAAGCCGCTCGCGACCATAAACGCAATGGCAATCGCGATGCCCTGCCAACGAGTCTCAGGGGTTTGAGAAATTTTTAGCCCTATAGGCCAACCAATCTCAAGTAACCCTGCAATAATTAAATACATCCACGCCATTAAACATCTCTCTTTTTCAATATTACTTCATACAAGTCGTGACGGCGGTCTTTTAAATTACGCACAGTCCCTTCGCTGTGAAGAATTTTTAACTTATCCATATCTAAGTCGCTAAATAATAACATTTCTGTATTGGTGGTGGCTTCATTTAGTGTGGCATCGTGCGGAAATGAAAAGTCCGATGGGGTTAGTACCGCCGACTGCGAAAACTGCACATCTAAGCTTTCTACTTCAGGTAAGTTACCCACAGAGCCTGCAATAACCACATAACATTCGTTTTCAATGGCACGTGCTTGGGCACAATGGCGTACACGCAAGTAACTGTTTTTAGTATCAGTCCAAAATGGCACGAATAAAATATCCAAACCTTGGGTGGCCAAAATACGTGACAACTCAGGAAATTCGACATCATAACAAATTTGAATACCTACACGGCCTGCATCTGTATCAAATACAGCAATTTTATCACCGCCTTGGATCACCCAATCATTTTGTTCATGCGGGGTAATATGAATTTTACGTTGCTCGTCTATTTTACCGCTGCGATGGCATAAATAACTAACGTTATATATTTTATCGTCTTCGGCAAGCGGCATTGAGCCGGTAATAATGTTGGCGTTGTATTCTATCGCCATACGCGACATGGCGTTTTTAAAGGTCTCTGTGTATTCGGCTAAATACCGAATTGCCTCAGTTTGATTACTTTGCTCGGTTAATCCCATTAGTGGCGCATTAAAAAACTCCGGGAATAAAATAAAATCGCTTTTGTAATCAGATACCGTATCAACAAAGTATTCAACTTGCTTAAGCATTTCTTCAACCGATTCAACGCAGCGCATTTGCCACTGCACAGCCCCTACGCGCACGATTGATTTAGTTGATTCAATAACGGTGTCGGTTGGCTCATACATAATGTTATTCCACTCAAGTAATGTGGCATAACCGACCGACTCCTGATCTTCAGGTAAGTATTTTTTCAATAATCGTTTAACCTGAAAGTCATTGGCTAATTGAAAACTGAGTATGGGGTCATACAGCTCTTTTTGATCGACCTTAGCAATGTATTCCATCGGGGTCATTTCACTGCTGTGATTGTAATAACGCGGAATACGGCCACCCGCTAAAATAGCGCGTAAGTTATACTGACGGCACAATTCTTTTCGCGCATCATATAAACGACGCCCTAAACGCATGCCTCGGTATTGCTCACTAATGGCAACATCCAAGCCGTATAAAGCATCCCCTGTGGTATCGCTAAATACACGGTCGTGGCCATCGGCAATATCTTCATAGGTATGCGGGTTTGAAAAACGCGCATAATCTACCTGTACACTCAGCGCTAAACCCACCAGCACGCCGTCATCCACAATACCGATTTGCCCTTCAGGGAACTGATCGATGAGTCTAAAAATAGTATGGCTTGGCCATGCTCCGCCTAGGTCGGGGTAAGCTTCGTCCATCAAGGTTTTAATTTGTGGGTATTGTTCTCGGGTTAAGTTACAAATTTCAAGATGGGTTTTTTCTGCCGACATACGCAACTCCTTGGGGCATGTAAGAATCAAAAAAGCTGAACACATGCTCAGCTTTATTAGGTTTATGCGTTTTTATTCGCGCTGTGCGCTACTTTAAACTGCGATAAAAAAGTGTGGTTACGCGCTCTTTAGGTAACCAATTTGCATATTCAAGGCCAAGTTCTGACAATGGGTCTGCTTTAAGTACCTGCTCTAAACTGGCGTCATTTTGCATTGCTTTTAGCATAACATCTTTCGCTTTTTGCACCAGCTTACGATACGTTATCAGTCCTGAACGGTCACTTAGTGGGCCATGACCGGGAATAACTTGGGTTTTATCATCAATCTGATTAATAACATCATCAACCGCCGCTAATACACCGTCAACACTGCCACCACTGTCTACATCAACAAACGGGAGGCTACCAAAGTTAAAATAAATGTCTCCCATATGCACAATATTATCATTATTGAAAAAAATCACCGCATCGCCATCGGTGTGAGCATGTTGATAATGCACAACATGCGCATGCTCATTGTTAAAGTGCAGTTTTAAATCATGGCCAAAACTAATACGCGGTAAGTAATCAGAACCCTCACCATGTTTTTCTTTTAACCGTTTGTGTACATTGTCGTGAGCAATCACATGTGCGCCCGCTTTGGCAAAGTTTTCGTTACCCCCAGTATGGTCACCATGATGATGGGTATTAATTACAAACTCGGCACTGCCTGGCTTTAATTCGCTAATGGTTTTTTTTATATCGTCGGAAAGCTTGGCAAACTGATCGTCAATAATATAAATGCCATCATCCCCCACGCTTGCGGCAATGTTACCGCCTTGACCAAATAACACGTAAACATGTTCACTTAATTGTGTAGCCGTAACAGGGTTTTCATCCGCAAATGCATGATTGCTTAACAGTAAACTGGTGATTAATGCCGGTAGTAATTTTTTCATTTTTGTTTTCCTATAATTGCTTTATCTGGGTTATAAAACGTTATTACTACTTATTTAGCTCACTTTGCATCCAAGGCTAGTCGTTCATTGGTGCAATTTCAATTTGATGCATTAATGCTTGCGGTAATAATGGCGTGTGCTTACCTTTTACATATTCATCAAAGCCAGCTCGATAAAACTCAGAAAGTGGGTGCCCTGATTGCCCACCCGGAATCGTTAAAATAGCATTCTTCAAGTGCCCAGGCTGAACAATAAAACGCTGTGATGCGCCAAAACTACGTTTTTGCACCGCTGGCATATAACTGTCACCAAATCCGGGGGCTGTTGGCATGTTAAGTAACTTACTTAGTATGGGCATTTGTTTAGCAAACGGGTGCTCAATCGCTAATTCGTTTACTTTTCCCCACTGCCAGTTTTGTATGTTACTACCAAACATTGATGTTAACTGCGTGAGTGTTTGCTCAAAGGCACCCTGTAATTGCTGCTCCCAATTAGTAAACTGCGGATTAACCCAACTTGTTGGCTGAGTCTTTATTAACTGCCAAACAGCAGGCTCTAAATCACGTTTCACATATTTTAATGTGCCATCTTGCTGGTTGAGTGTTGTCTCAATACTGCTAAATAGAATATTAATCAGTTCATCACGATACGTCTTTACTAAGGTATACCCTATTGATTGCGGGCAAGCGCATTGCTGCCAGTTTTCGAGGGCATTTATATGATCTTTATAGCGCGTGGGCTGCTTTTTTAACTGCTCAAGCAATAAGGCATGCCAAGGCATTAAAAATCGTGCTTGGTTATCTAACTGCAACTGATAAAAATCACTTTCATTAAAGCGTTGTTTTTCAAATAACCTATCGCGAATTTGCGTTGCACGTGCCCCAAGCGCATAGCCGCCATTACCAAAACGGACGTTATCATCAGCAGATACCACTCGAGAATTACCTGTCCATAGGCGCCCACTCTGAGGGTTTTTAACAAACGGGCGAATAACTTCATTTTGCTGCCAAGTTGCTGAATACTCATTTTCATTAATGGCTAACTCACTGGGTGCTGTTCGCGCAGGAATACCACCCATGTGTTTCCAAGCGGCACTGCCTTGGCTATCTACCACCATTAAGTTTTGTACTGGAATACCCACGTTACTTGCAATGTTAAGGGCATCATCCACTGTTTCAGCCTGCTCAAGCTGCAACAATTGCATATCAACGGCATACGGCTGATGCGCTGCCCAACTTAATGCATAAGGCTGATTGTTGATGTATTTAACAGGGCCATACTCGCTTAGCGTTAATGGATAGGTTTCACTGTTGCCATTAGGTAAGGCAATCACTTCATTTACTTGCCACGTTTTACTGCTATCAGTTAATGCCACCCAGTCGGCTGTATCTATATAACCATTAGTAAATCCCCATGCAATTTTATTATTACTGCCAACCACAATGGCAGGCGCCCCTGGTAACGAAACACCGGTTACTTGATAAGCTTGATCGTCATGGGTGTAATTAAGTTGTGCGCGATACCAAATAACCGGCACCGCCATTGATAAATGCATATCATCTGAAAGCATCGCAGCTTGGGTATTAGTTAAGTCTGCGGTTACTGCCCAGTTATTACTGCCTACTTCTAAATTAGCGGTAATAGTTTTAATCGCCGCTAATGACTGCGTTGGTAACTGGGGTATAGTTTGGGTATAAGGTGTTAAAACACTGCCATCTAATGCTGCTTGGTATTGGCTTGGTTGAGTTAAAAATTCAACCATTTTTGCGCCGTATTGCTGCTGTATTTGAATTAAAGCTTGGTCGCGTTCAAAGGTGGCGGTTTGTAAGTCTAGGTACATGCTAAAAATAACTAACAGGCTATCTTCACTTTGCCATGGCTGTTGCTCAGCCCCTGTGAGTAAGTATTCAAAGCTTGGGTACCCTACTTGCGCAAGTCCTTCGTTTACTCCTTGAGCATAACTTTTTAGTAGTTGCTTATCGGCTTCAGGGAGAGTTTTTAAAATAGCTTGGCTACGTTTACGTAATTGATGAAAGCGCATTTTTTTATCAAGAGCAAGCGCAGCTTTACCAAATAACTCACTGAGCTCACCAGCGGCATTACGTCTCAGTAAATCCATTTGAAAAAAGCGGTCTTGCCCGTGGGCATAACCTAAGCCATAGGCAGCTTCGTGGCGAGTTGCTGCAGTAATAACAGCTTGGCCAAGGGTATCTCGAGCAACTTTAACAGGCTGTGTCACCGCATCGCTTCGACCTTTACCATCAAGGGTAGGTAAACTTAAGGTCAAAACGCCGTAAACAATGGCAGTACTAGCGAGCGCTAAAACCACAACAACCAATAGCAACCGCTTGATTACTTTAAACATAAACATACCCTTCAACTATTTCAATAAACTATTATTAGCATATATTCATAATCGTTCTATTAAAAACGCTACGAAAAGCGGGTAAAGGGTGAAATAAACATCAAAATCCACGATAATACACAGTTCATGTATTGTGCAGACCTAGTTGAGATCAAAATGACTGAAAAAACATTTATTAAAGGTAAAGACCGCGATTTAGAGTCGTCTATCTCTACCATGCAAAACAAGCTAAAAGCGCTAAATATTAATATTGAAGAAGCGCTATGGCTTAACCCTGTAGCAAACTGTTATTCAGTTCATATAAAAGATAGCGACTGTGGTGTGATGTTTACTAACGGTAAAGGTGCCACTGATAAAGCCTCTATCGCTTCTGCGTTAGGTGAATATTTTGAGCGCTTAAGCTGTAACTACTTTTTTGCTGATTTTTACTTAGGTGAAGAATTTGCCAATGGTGACTTTACCCATTATCCGAACGAAAAATGGTTTAAAGTAGCAGAAGATGAAGTACCACAAGGGATTATGGATGAGAGCTTATGGGATTACTTCGACCCAGAGCGTGAATTAACCGCTTCACACCTTTATGACTTTAATTCTGGCAATTTTGAACGTGGTATTTGTACTGTACCTTATACTCGCCAGCGCGACGGCCAAGAAATTTATATTCCGGTGAACGTGATTGGTAATATTTTTGTATCCAATGGTATGAGTGCTGGTAATACTAAATTTGAAGCCCGTGTACAGGGGTTATCTGAGGTATTTGAACGCGCTATTAAAAACCGTATTATTGCCGAAGGCATTAGCTTACCTATCGTGCCTGAAGAAATAGTAAAACAATACCCTAAAATTCATGAAGCCTGTGAAGAACTTCGTAGCCATGGTTTCCATTTACGTATTGCGGATGCCTCACTTGGCGGTAAATACCCTGTAATGAGTGTTACGCTAATCAACCCAGTAGATGGCTCTGTATTTGCTTCTTTTGGTGCTCACCCTTCATTTGAAGTAGCGCTAGAGCGTACCGTTACCGAATTACTGCAAGGTCGTCGCCTAGATCAACTAGACGTATTCCAACCTGCTACTTTTGACAACGACGAAGTGGCCACACCTGAAAACATTGAACTGCACTTTATTGATTCAAGCGGTTTAATTTCACATGACTTTTTCCGTTCTGAAGCTGACTTTGAATTTGTACATTGGGACTTTAGTGGCTCAACTGAGCAAGAATATAACTTCTGTACTGATTTAATTCACAGCATGGGCCATGATATCTACATCATGGATTACACTCATTTAAATGTGTATGCATGTCGTATTTTAGTGCCTGGCATGTCTGATATTTATCCGGTAGATGAGCTTATTTGGCGTAATAATAACGAAGGGGCTAAATTCCGTGAAACCTTCCTATCACTAGATCAGTATGACACTGAGCAACTGATGGAAATTTACGATAGCTTAGAAGAAGCTGGCCACAGCGATATTATTCGCGCAGCTGAATTTATTGGCTTAGCAACCGATGCTGACACGCCTTGGCATACCCTACGCATTGGTGAACTGAAAGCGCACCTGTGCTTAGCGGCAGGTAGCGAAGAAGCGATTGATTGGGTTGACTGGATTTTACATACCGGCCAAGTTAATGAAGATGCGATGCGTCATTTCCGTTGTTTAAAAGCAATCCTTGAAATTAAATATGATGACGAACGTGAGTATGCAAGCTACCAAGACGCTTTAGGGCTTATGTTTGGCGCTAACAATGTAACCCTAGCGATTGAGATTGCAGAAGGTCGCACACGCTTTAACGGCTTAACCTTCCCAGGTTTATCGCTTGAAGGCTTTAAAAAGCATGCCGCATTACTGGATGGCTACCGTAAGTTACATGTTGCGAAACAGCAGCATTGGGCACGAGAAGTCAGTGATTCATAATATCTGAGCTTGTTTAAAGTTAAAAAGAAAATGGCGCATATTTCACTGCGCCATTTTTGTTTCTGGTGTTAATTAGCTATAGTTAAGCTTTCTATATTAACAATTTAATTACACCCTATGTGGCAACAGCGTAAAAGTAAACGCACATCTGTTTATAATCTTAAACTTACCTTTTTATTTGCAATCAGTTTAATTGTAATAACAAGCTTAGTGCTTGATCGGCTGAACTATAATCGTGCAAAAGATGCTTACCGTTTACAAGTACTTTCTCAAGTAAGCACCTACAGAGCCCAGCTTGAAGCTACTTTAGTCTCGAATATTCAGTTAATACGTGGTTTGGCTGTAGCCGTTGCTGCCGAGCCTAATTTGAGCCAAACACGTTTTGGGCAAATTGCCGCTCCGCTGTTTAACACCTCTAACGAACTACGTAATATTGGTGCTGCACCTAACATGGTCATCACAATGACCTACCCGCTTAAAGGGAATGAAAAAGCCATTGGACTCAATTTTTTAGAAAATAAGTCACAACGTGATGATGCTATTAAAGCACGCGATACTAATACCATTGTAATGGCTGGGCCGCTCACGTTAGTTCAAGGCAATGAAGCTTTGATTGCACGAGTGCCGGTTTATTTACCTGAAGACCAATCTTTTTGGGGGCTGCTTTCTGTGGTGCTCGATCTAGAAAAAGTCTATAACAACGCAGGGATTTTCGAATTACAAAAAAAATACACCGTTGCCATTCAAGGACGTAACGGGTTAGGTAAGCAAGGTGAGTTTTTCTTTGGTGACCCAGAAATTACAAGCCAAAATCCGCTTGAGTTTAATCTAAATTTCCAAGGCGGTGCTTGGCAGCTCTATGTAGTGCCAAAAACAGGTTGGCAGCCAGCATCGTCGTCTGTCTGGCCATTACGTATTGTTATTAGTGTTATTTTAAGTTTGCTTATTTTTGCGTTTTTATTGTTTTTAAAAATGCTCAATAGAGAACACGAAAACGAAAAAATGCTCGAGGTAATGAGTAACCTAGCTCAAGTAGGTGCATGGTCATTTGATTTAGAAAAAAAACAGGTATTTTGGTCAGACATGACCAAAAAGATATTTGAATACCCTTTAGATGAGCAACCTAAATGGTCATCCGATTTATATTACTTTAAAGAGGGAAAAAGCAGAGATAAGGCAGCTGAACTAATTACTAGGGCGGTTAAATATGGTGAAAGTTACGAAGCCGAACTAGAAGTTATTAATGCCAAAGGCGAAGTGATTTGGGCGCTAATACATGGAGAAGCAGAGCATAAAAATGGGCGTTGTATTAGAATATTCGGCTCATTACAAAATATAGATGCCCGTAAAAAAGTAGCAATAGAAGATCAAAAAATAGCTCGCTTTAACGAAACCTTAGCATCGCTAACTATTAGCGATCACATATTAAATGGCAAATTAAGCGAATCAAAAGAGCTTATAACTCGTGCGGTGTGCCGTGCACTTAAAGTGAATACTGTGAGCATTCGCTTGTTTGATAAACATAAAACTCAGCTTACTCCTATCGCGAGCTATAGCCAAAATAACAGCGATAACAATACCCCTTGGCGCCAGCAAGACATCCCTGATTTTTTTACCAGCTTAGAGAACAAAGCCGTTTTTAGCGCCCAGAACGCTCAGCAACAAGCTTCCCTCGCCCCCATAGCAAAAAGCTACCTAGAACCATCATCCATTAAAGCAATCCTCTGTGTGATGATCCCCGCGGGCAGCGGCTCTATAGGTGTGGTGTGCGCAGAGCAAGCAACCGTTAGAGCATGGACGCAAAACGAAGAAGGTTTTTTAATTGCTATCGGCGCGCTAATAGGAAGTCTTCACTCTAGTGAACAACGCATAGAGACTGAAGCAGAATTAGTCAAAGCAAAAGAAGCCGCAGAACAAGCTGTGATTGCTAAAAGTGAGTTTTTAGCTAGCATGAGCCATGAAATTCGTACCCCGATGAATGGGGTGTTAGGCATGCTTAACCTTATTCAAACGACCTCGCTTGATCAGCAGCAACGTCACCATATCAAACTGGCTCAATCGTCAGCGGAATCTCTATTAGGAATTATTAATGATATTTTAGACTTTTCTAAAATAGAAGCTGGTAAGTTAGACATAGAAAACATTCAATTTAATCTACCCAAATTACTCGGCGAAATTGTTGAGTCGTTTGCGCTCAAGGCCGAAAGTAATAACACCCAATTAATTTTAGATACTACGCATGTAAGCACTAGTGAGATTGTGTGCGACCCAAATAGGTTGCGACAAATTTTAAATAACTTGATTGCCAATGCCATAAAGTTCACCCAAAACGGACAAGTACTGGTAACCGCCACCATAGAAAAAACTCTCGACAATACAACTTTAGAATGCGCGATTATTGATACCGGCATTGGTATTAGTTTAGATAAGCAAAAACAGTTATTTGACTCTTTTACTCAAGCTGATGCATCAACAACGCGCCAATATGGCGGCACTGGTTTAGGTTTGGCAATAGTTAAGCAGCTGTGCGAACTCATGGGAGGCGAAGTAAGTGTAAATAGCTTACCCAATGAAGGCAGCACCTTTGCTTTTTCAGTCAATATTACCTCAGTGATAGACCAAGCATTTGATTTAGATTGCCAACATATACAAGCAAAGCGGATCCTGATTGTTGATAATAGTGAAATGAATGCCACCATCACCGAGAAGCAATTAATGCTATGGGGCGCAGATGTCAGTGCAGTATGTGACTATGAAGAGGTTGAAGCTTATATAAGTAACCATCAACAAACGCCCCCAGATGTGGCAATTATTGACAGTAGCTTTTTGGAGCCTGTAGCACACCTTCAGGCTGAAAAGCTGAAACATTTTTTAGAGAAAAGCCACGTTTTGATTATGGCTCCAATGAGTTCTTCAAAAAGCAGTTTATTTTATGGAGACAAGGAAACTGCCTTAATTTTTAAACCACTCACCGCTATTGATTTATATGACACGCTGGTAAAAGGAACACTGGCAGAACAACCCAAAGAGGTAGAGCTCTCTGCGATTAATACCCCGAAAAAAGCGAAAGGCCATGTATTGTTAGTTGAGGATAACAAAGTAAATCAGGTGGTTGCCGGTGCATTATTAAAACAAGCCGAGCTCACCTTTGATATTGCAGAGGATGGCGAGGATGCACTAACTAAATTAAATCAAGCAACCGCAAACACTTATCAACTTATTCTAATGGATTGCCAAATGCCTATTATGGATGGTTACCAAGCAACCATGGCTATTAGAGAGGGCCTTGCGGGTCAAGAGAATCGAGCCATTCCCATTATTGCTCTTACGGCTAATGCAATGCACGGAGATAAAGAGAAGTGCTTAAACGCTGGTATGAATGACTATTTAAGTAAGCCTCTCGATGGCCCCGCTATGCATGCTAAATTGCAACAATGGCTTAGCGCTAAATAACAGTGTAAGCTTAAAATAGAATCGATGAAGTAAGGGATATTATGCAGTTATCAATTGAACAACAAAGAGTTATTGGCTGTTTATTGGAAAAGCAAATAACAACGCCTGAACATTACCCGCTATCATTAAATGCTTTAACGAATGCCTGTAACCAAAAATCAAACCGCGCTCCTGTGCTCGACTTAAGTCAACAGCAAGTTCAGGCGACTATCGCCGAGCTAATCGACTTACGCTTAGTAACAGAAGATGAAGGCCTCAGTGGCCGCGTATCTAAGTACGACCATCGCTTTTGTAATACCCCATTTAGCCACTTACAATTTAACGCACAACAACGCGCTATTATTTGTTTATTATTATTGCGAGGTGCCCAAACACCTGGTGAATTAAAAACCCGTTGCGCTCGCTTAGCTGATTTTAACAATGTTGACAACGTTGAAGCAGCGCTTGCACAATTGATTGAAAATAGCCATGTTAAGAAGCTACCTCGTGAGTCTGGTAAACGTGATAGTCGTTTTATCCATTTATTTGCAGCTCCTTCTTCAGAGAACGATGACCCTGTAGCAACACAAACCATGACAGACGAGCTAGAAAACCGAGAGCTCAATGACCTACTCGCTGAAATTGACGAACTAAAAGCTCAACTTAAACAAATAAAAGAGTATATAGGGCTTTAATTGTGTAATTTGAAATCACATAATAGCTATTCTTTTTTGAGCATTAAAACTTTTTAACTTTAAGGAGCGGGCCATGCGCGCCGAAATTATGGCTGAGATGAAAGTTCAGCCTAGTATTGATGTAAACGCTGAAATTAAACGCCGAATAGACTTTATTAAAGCACGTTTAAAAGCCGCATACTCAACCTCACTGGTACTGGGTATTAGTGGTGGCGTAGACTCATCAACCTGTGGCCGATTATGCCAACTTGCTATTAATGAACTTAATCAAGAGCACCAAGACACGCAATATCAATTTATTGCTGTGCGCCTACCTTATGGCGTTCAAGCAGATGAAAGCGAAGCACAAATGGCGGTTGATTTTATTCAACCTAGCACGCGTATGACAGTCAATATTCAGCCTGCTACCGACGCGCTGCACGAGCAAACAATGGCAACTTTAGCAGGAAATAGCCAACCTCTGCCAACACAAGAAAAAATAGACTTTATTAAAGGTAATGTGAAAGCACGCCAACGCATGATTGCACAATACGAAATTGCTGGGTTTTGCCAAGGACTCGTTGTAGGTACCGACCATAGCGCCGAAAATATTACCGGTTTTTATACTAAGTTTGGCGATGGCGCCTGTGATTTAGCCCCTTTGTTTGGTCTCTCTAAACGTCAAGTAAGAGCACTGGCTACAGCGCTAGGCGCACCAGCACTGTTAGTTGAAAAAGCACCTACTGCCGATTTAGAAAGTGATAGACCAGGTTTAACTGACGAGGAAGCACTAGGCTTAAGCTATGAAGAGATTGATGACTTTTTAGAAGGCAAGCCGGTTTCAGAGTATGTGGAGCAAACACTGATTGCTATTTTCCAACGCACGCAACATAAGCGCCAGCCTATTCCAACAATATACGATGCTTTTTAAATCAATATTATAAGTATAACTTAACTGATCTAGCCGCTTATATATTTCGTAAATATGGCGTGAAAATAAGCGGCTTAAATTTTTAACGGTTAACCTTAACGCTTGCCAACAGAGAGTTTTATATTTTATGACACCCCCTATTTTGATTACTGGTGCAGGACAACGCATAGGCCTTGCGCTCGCACAGCATTTTATAGCCCAAGGGCAAGCGGTCATTATTACTTATCGTACCCGTCATGAGGCTGTAGATTTGTTAGAGCAACAAGGGGCGACTTGTCTTTATGCTGACTTTAGTTCTGATGAGGGTATTAATACTTTTATTACATTACTTAAAGCACATACAGAATCACTAAAGGTGATAATTCATAACGCATCAAGCTGGGACTGCGAAGCTAATAACCCACAGTTTGAGCAATTGTTTGATAACATGATGCGTATTCATGCCAAAGCCCCTTATTTAGTCAACTTACATTGCGCTGATTTGCTGATGCGTTACCACGCAGAGTCTAATCAACCGGCAGATATTATTCATCTCACTGATTATGTAGTTGAAACGGGCAGCCCAAAGCACCTTGCTTATGCGGCCAGCAAAGCCGCATTGGATAATTTAACTAAATCATTTAGCGCTAAATTTGCACCGCAGATAAAAGTAAACGCTATTGCTCCTTCATTGATTATTTTTAACCAACACGATGATGAGCAATACCGAGCAAAAACATTGAAAAAATCATTAATGGGCATAGAACCTGGATGCCAAGAAATTATCAATAGTATTGACCTACTACTGAACAGCCATTACATCACAGGCCGCGCTTTACCTGTTGATGGTGGTCGCCATCTTAAGTAAGTCATCTAATAAAACTGAGAAACTTATGCATAATGAATTAAAAGAAAGCTATCAAAAAATTATAACCGCGGTAGGTGAGGATGCAGAACGCGAAGGGTTGCTAGACACCCCAAAACGCGCAGCAAAAGCGATGGAGTACCTAACTCAAGGGTACCGCCAAACGCTTAACGAAATCACGAATAATGCCGTGTTTACCTCAGATGCTGACGACATGGTATTGATACAAGATATAGAGCTTTACTCTATGTGTGAGCATCACTTATTACCATTTATTGGTCGTTGCCACATTGCTTATATTCCTGATGGCAAAGTATTAGGTTTATCTAAGTTTGCACGTATTGTGGATATGTTCTCTCGCCGTTTTCAAATTCAAGAGCAACTTACCCATCAAATTGCCAAAGCGGTCGAGGAAGTAACTGGTGCCAAAGGTGTAGGCGTCATTGTTGAAGCAAAGCACATGTGTATGATGATGCGTGGCGTAGAAAAACAAAACTCAAGTATGCGTACCTCGGTTATGCTTGGTAACTTTAGAGCCGATCCGAAAACACGTAATGAGTTTTTACAGCTGATCAAAGGATAATGTATGGCAAACGCAATAATTAATGTAACTAACTTACGACTACGCACGTTTATTGGTTTTAACCCTGATGAACGAGAGAAAAAACAAGATGTAGTTATTAATTTAGAAATTCATTATCCGGCAGATCAAGCTTGTGAAACAGATGAAGTAGAGCAAGCACTTAACTACAAAGTAATAACTAAAGAAGTGATTAGCTTAGTTGAGCAAGGCCACTTTTTATTGCTAGAAAAGCTAGTTGCTGAAATCCTTGCTGTTTGCCACTCACATCCAAGTGTAAATTATGCCAAATCCCGGGTGGATAAACCCCATGCGCTGCGCTTTGCAGACTCCGTGTCGCTAACTCTCGACTGGCACAAATAATCCAACGGCAAGGGCTATTACAGCTAAATAACGTAGCCCTTTGCCGAGTGTTACCAGCACTAAAAACATACTAAAGCGCACTTTAAACACGCCGCCAATAACGGTTAGTGGATCGCCAACAATAGGTAACCACGCGAACAGTAAGCTATATACCCCATATTTATTAAACTGCTTTTGGGCTTTTTCAAGTCCTTTTTCAGATACTGGAAACCATTTTTTATCTTTAAAACGCAATGCCTGTGTTCCCAACCAATAATTAACACAGCTACCTAATACATTTCCTAAAGTTGCCGAAAGCCAAATTAATCCTAGGTGAGTATTGCCTTGTACTATCATGCCGCCCATTAACACTTCAGACGAGCTGGGTAATAAGGTAGCCGAAATAAAGGCAGTTAAAAATAAGGTGATATAAAGCATGTTACCCTTATGGCTAACAATAAAACGAGGGAATAACGCTGATAAGCTAATAACCTACAGCAAGCGTAATACGCCGCAGCTTTGCAATCTTACAAACAAAGCCTTGGCTAGATTGCATGGCTGTTATTTTATTAAATTTAAACTCAGCGGATAATTAAATTCTTTACCATCATTAGCTTTTACGCTAGCAATAATAACCATCACAAATGAGAAAATCGCTACCATTGGTAACAAAATCAAACCAATCACTGCAAAAATAAGTAAAAAACACACAAAATAAGCTATAGCCATAGTGATCTGAAAATTAAGTGCTTTTTTACCATGCACATCAACTATAGGCATTTCATCTTTTTTAATCAGCCAAATAATCAATGGGCCTAATACTGAGCCAAACGGGATGATAAACCCTGCCAACGCACTTAAATGACATAACATAGCCCATGTTCTGTCATCTTTATTCACCACTTTAATCTCTTGATTTTGTTCCATAACACTCTCCCTTATCGTTTTTATTTTGCGCTAAAATGACATTCATACTCATTAGCCACCTTAATGTAAATGCTTATTTATCCAATGCAAAGCATTTGTGTATATTTAAAAAATAAAAAAGCGCAGCCAATAGCTGCGCTTGTTTGTTTTGCCTGTATCAATTACTTATTAACACCCGCTAAATCAAGCATAAACGCATAGTTAAGTGCCGTGTCTTCCAAACGCTTAAAACGACCTGACGCCCCTCCATGCCCTGCTTCCATATCAATTTTAAACAGTAGCTTGTTATCATCGGTTTTGTAATCTCGCAGCTTAGCCACCCACTTGGCAGGCTCAAAATATTGTACCTGCGAATCATGTAAGCCTGTTGTTACTAGCATATTAGGGTAGTCTTGCTTGCTTACTTGATCATACGGTGAATACGACAACATATACTCATAGTATGCTTTTTCGTTAGGGTTACCCCACTCACCGTATTCGTTAGTTGTCAGAGGAATGCTCTCATCTAGCATAGTGGTTACTACATCAACGAAAGGGACTGCCGCTACCATGCCTTTATAGAGCTCAGGCGCTTGATTTGCTACAGCGCCCATTAATAAACCACCAGCACTGCCACCTTGAGCAAAAATTAGCTCTTTATCGCCATACCCTTGGGCTACCAATGATTTAGTAACATCTACAAAGTCATTAAAGGTATTCTTTTTAGTCAGTAATTTACCCGCGTCATACCAAGGACGCCCTAACATTTGCGAACCACGAATATGCGCAATGGCAAATACAAAACCACGGTCAAGCAAACTTAACCGCGTACTAGAAAAGGTAGGATCCATGGTCGCTCCATACGAGCCATAACCATATTGTAGCAACGGATTGGTGCCATCTTTTTTAAACATGTCTTTACGATAAACTAAACTCACAGGCACTTTAATGCCATCTCGAGCCGTTACAAATAGTCGTTCTGATGCGTAGTTATCTGCACTAAAGTCACCCAACACTTTTTGCTGTTTTAATAATGTTTTTTCGCCAGTGGCCAAATTAACATCATAAGATGAACCCGGCGTCGTCATACTGGTGTAATACACACGCAGCGTATCGCTGTTTAATTCGTTATTACCGTACGCATTAATTGTGTACGCACTGTCGTTAAAGCTTAGTGGTAACTCTTTGCCTGATGTTAAATTACGCGCAATCAGTGTTGATTGGCCCATTTCGCGTTGTTGGTATACTAAGAAGTCATCAAATAACTCAACGTCTTCGAGTTTAATATCCTCGCGGGCAGGGATCACACTCTGCCAATTTTCTTTATCACCGGCTTTATCAATATCAACTTTCATAAGCTGAAAGTTAACCGCATTTAAATTAGTCACAATGTAATAAGTATTGCCTAATTTTGAAATGCTGTATTCAAGGTTGGCTTCACGCTCAATTAAACGCTTTGGCTTAGCATTTACATCATCTGCACTAAGCACTGACAAACCCGATGCATCAGTACTGCTATGCCAAATATAAATTTCTGAGCCGTCTTTGCTCTTGCTAATACCAGTGTAATAGCTTGTGTCTGTTTCTTCGTAAACCAGCTCATCATCGCTTTGTGGCGTACCAAGCGTATGACGATAAACTTGATAACCAAGTAAGGTTTGCGCGTCTTTTTTGATGTAATACACCGTTTTATTGTCGTTCGCCCACACAACATAACCACTGGTACCTTCAAGCGTGTCTTCTAATAATTTACCAGTGCTTAAATCTTTAATTTTTATGTTGTAAACACGGCGACTTACCGTATCTTCACCATACGCCATTAAGTTATCATTTGGGCTTACATTAAGACCACTAACTGCAAAATAGTCATGACCTTTAGCTAGTTCATTGACGTCTAAAATAACGTCCTGATCGGTGCCTGCAAAATCACTACTGCGCAAGTAAGTAGCATACTCATTATCGCCGCGAGTTTGCGACGAATAATAATAGTTACCTTTTTTAACTGGCACTGAATCATCATCTTTTTGAATTCGCCCTTTTAGCTCTTCAAATAACGAAGTTTGTAACGTTTTTGTATGCGCAAGCATTTCATCTGTGTAAGCATTTTCAGCCTCAAGGTAACTAATTACCTCAGGAGCTTTACGCTCATCATCACGCATCCAATAATAATTATCGATACGCGTGTCGCCATGGACTGTCATTTTATACGGTACTTTCTTCGCAATAGGCGGCATGACTGCGATTTTAGCAGCTGCGTTTTCAATTTTTGCTGATTGCTCAACGTCAGGAGCTTTGTTACATCCCCCTAAAATAGCTAAGGTAATAAAAGTAAGAACAAATGGGGTATGTTTCATTGATTGGAATCTCTGTAGTTATTATTTTTATTAAATATACCTAATATTTAATAGCACGGAGATTTAGTTTGTGAAGCTATGTAAAAAGGGAGCCGAAGCTCCCTTTAAATAACATTTAAGTTAATACACTACTTTTGCTTACGACGACGCATAAATGCAAACGGCGCAACTAGTAATGTTAGCCAAGCTAATGAGCCTGACGAGCTTTTCTTCGCTGGCTCTGGAGTAACAACCGGAGGTGCTACTTTAGTAACGGATATTGTTACCATTGCAGGCTCTGACACATTACCACGAACATCAATCGCAACAACTTCCATTTCTGCAGATGTATCACCCGCTAATAAAGTGGTATCTGCAACTACAATTTGACCATCTGCATCAACTGCAAAGCCAAGGTTTGTATTAGATTGAACATAGTATTCTGAAACAGCTAAGTCTAAATCTGATTCTTCAATAGTAAGCGCACCTACCACTGTTCCATCAGCTGCATCTTCAGAAACACTAAACTCACCACCAACCAGCATTGGTGCTTCAACGTCTGGTAACTCTAGGTCTTCAGCTGCCATTACTTTAATAATGTTAGTACCTGAACCTTGCGATAATGCAAACGGGCCGCTTGCAGAAACAACCGCTTTCTCACCAGGTTTAAGTGAAGAAATTGCTTCACCTGTCTCATAAGAGGTCATTTCAACTGCTGGTTGTACGCCAAATACTGTTGAACCTGTTACGCTGTCTGTTTCACTGTAAACACCAGTTTGGTAACTAGGGTAGCCTACCGATACTTTGAAGTTCATTTGCTCACCAAGAAGCGAAGCATCAATATTCATTAACTCTGAACAGCCTGAGAAAGTAACTGTGTCTTCACCTGCAGCATGGAAAAGCGGCGTACCCCATTGCCATGCATCATTACCAGCGCCATCAGTCATACCAATTAATGTGCGGCTACGACCTGGGAATGCAGTTGAGCGACCACGGTCATTTAAGTTCTGCATGAATAGATCTGAGACATTATCATTATCTGTATCTATTTCAATTCTATAACCCGCTTGGAAAGTATGAGTTAACGGATCGCGTAGTTGTATTGATGACGTAATATAAATTCCTGAATCACAGAAATCTGCATTGAATGCAGAGAATGTAGTAGACAGGATATTAAACTCAGCATCTTCAACTGATTTTTCTGTCCCCATTGCAACAATACTTTCAGCTTGTGGAGAAATTTCAGTTTGACCTGTATTTTCAATAACCAATGCCATTTCATTGTTAACAATTTCAGGTGAGTAGCTCAACTGAGTCGCAGCTTTTGGCATTGCATGATAAACAACATGTAAATCGTGATCGCCATCTGTAGATGCATCATCAAATACTAACGCACCATCAAACTCTACTGATGTTAATGCAGCGCTTCTTGCTGCAATATCCTCTGCACTGAATGGATTTTCCAATTCCCATGCAGGTAATTTACTTGGATCAACTGTCATTGTAATGTCAAAGTTAATCGCTTGACCTGCCGGTACTGTTATAGATTCAGGGAAATCCCAACTAACTGCGCCCGTATCAATATCATTTTGGTAACGTGCCTCTGTGCGAAGGTTATAAGTTTTTGCATCTGCAGAGAAGTTCTTAACCGTCACTGTTTTAGTAATTGAACCTGATTCAGCTAAACTTACTAAACCATAAGATAGTGCAGCTTGTTTAGTGTCAAACTCACTATTATGAACCCATGCAGCAACTGGCAAGTTAGCCGCCTTAGTCACATCAACTAAACCAGCGCCTATCATACTTATTGGCGCAAGCTCTGAATCAGGATTAATCGCTAGAGGCTCATTAGTTACGTTTAAGTTTGCTGCATTCATGATTGTTGCTTTAATCTCAAACGCATTACGCTCTGGATGCGCTTCACGGATCATTGCAACAGCGCCTGCTGTAATTGGGCCAGAGAAAGATGTGCCTGAAACAGGGTTTGTGCCTGTTTGCGTGCCTGCTGCTGCTACGTCAATGCTCGTACCTGGCGCTGTAATTTCTGGTTTTAATAACCCATCCATAGAAGGACCACGAGATGAGAATGTTGCAACCGCACCTGCCGTTGTTTTAATTTCAACGCTAATATCAAATGTTGCAGGGCCGCCAGCAGCTAATTGAGCTTTTAAAGCTGCACCTGCAGCAAAGTTAATGCCTACGTTTTTAATAGTTACGTCCGCATCAAAACCACCCATAGGTGCTGGGGTACCATCGTCGGTGTTGTTTGCAATCATTACAAACTCAGCACCGTTTGTTTGTGCATTCAATACTTTTTGTGTAAATGCACACGTACCACGGTCGATTAATACTGCTTTACCAGTAAAATCTACGTCCGCAGCGAACGCATCACAACCATTCTGATTCGCATCAGGGTAAACCAAATCAATATCTGCACCTGAAATTGTATATGCTTCTTGTGGGCCAAAACTTGATGGCTGTATATTACCTTCAACGCCAGCAACAGTACCTGTTGCAACACCGATTTCAGTTGTTGGGTGAGTCATTGCACCTACAGATAGTGCATTAGGTGTTGTACTTGGACCACCTACACGGAATGGATTGTCACCGTCATTGCCGGCAGAAATAACCATGTTTACACCTAAATCAACGGCTCGTTGAATTAGGAATTGCGTACCGCCACCCGTGTAAGTATCACCAAACTCACCACCTAATGACATATTCATTACATCAACACGGTCTGAAATGTCACCATCGCCATTTGGATCCATTGCGGCTTCTAAAGCGGCTGCTTGTGCAGCACCCGGACAACCGCCGCCACACACTGAGTAAGCGTACAGTTCAACGTCAGGAGCAATACCATTTACAGAGTTTGCAGATGATGTACCGTGGTTTGTTGGAGCACCTGTAGAAGGTGAATTAGCGGCATCATTTTCAATTGGATCAGCATCATCACGTATAAAGTCGTAACCACCTTGTACAATGCCTTGTGGCCATGCAACTGATGTTGGATCAGCTTGAGCTGCTAAATAAGCTTCAACTGTGCCAGCACCACCAAACGCTGCGTGCGTGTAGTCAATACCTGTATCAAGTACTGCAACACGTTGACCTTTACCACTTGCAATTCCATCAGTTATAAGTGGTTTTGCATTGATATATTCTGAGCTTGCTGCAACATGTAGCTCGCGATCGAACATTGGTAAAACTTTAGCAACACGATCATCTTTTGCAATTTTTGCTAACGCTTCAGGCGTTGCTTGAACTATTAACGTTGGCGCTAAAATTTTAGTTTTGCCAATTACCTTAGCATTAAAATCTAGGCTGCTAAGCTCAACCGCCATTATGTCCTGAAGCTGCTCAACCTGAGCGGTTACTTCACGGTTAGATGATACTTGGTAAGTCCCATCTGCCACTGCATCAACTGAAGTTTTTGATTTTAAAACAATCATATGAGCTGAAGGCGCTTTTTTATCAGCAGCTATTTCTTTTACTTGCTCTACTTGCTTGTTAGTCATTGTAGCATTTGGCAAAGTCGCAGCACTGGCAAGTGTTGCCACAAATGCACTTGATACAGCAGTCGCGATTGCTGTTCTTTTAATTATATTATTAGACATCGTTTCCCCTAGGATAGGTTATGTATTATTGTATTTACTAGTTTCAATTCCATTGATTGATAACTACGAATATAAAACGTTAACCTTTGCAGGAGCAACAGCATTGCTACATTTAAGTTACAAAAAAGCACACACCAACAAAAATAACAACATAAAACATTGATTTTAATGTAATAAAAAACAAAAACTAATTGTGAATGATTGTAAATGATACAGTTTTAATTGAGAGTAAAATGAACAACGATGTAATTAATATTTTAACTATGGCTAAGGTCATTCAAACAGCCGTTGCACCCGTTTTTTTAATTACCGGTATTGCGGCAACACTCGGGGTATTATCAAATCGCTTAGCACGTATTACAGACAGAGCAAGGCAGTTAGAGCGAAAGTTAAAGGTCAGTGTTGATGAAGTATTTAACCTGTCTTTAACTACTGAGCTGAGAGCACTCCTAAAGCGTTCACGGTGTATTCATATTGCATTTAGTTTAAGTGTCTTAAGTGCATTATTAGTATGTGCCGTAGTTATGTTGTTATTTTTATCGCACATACAATCGGTTAATTTAGGTGTCACTATCGGTAGTTGTTTTGTTGGTGCCATGGCATTACTAATATGTGCATTTATGTCATTGCTTGGCGAGGTATTCTTGGCGACACGTAGCATGCGTCGAGGAATGATATTTGCTGATATTGATATAAATGATTAAAACCAGCTCTTTAACTTGAACTAAAGCCTGAGCTAAGATACAAAGATAATTAAAGAACCCTTAAAGGAGTAGAGTAAAGTGAAATTGAAGCAAGTATTTATCGGGGCATTACTATCTACATGCGCACTTAGCGTATCTGCAAATTCTGCATTTAAAGAGCCAAGTGATGCGATTGAGTATCGCCAAGCTGCATTTTCTATGATTTCAGTTCAAATAGGCGACATGGGTGCCATGCTAAAGGATAAAATTCCTTTTGATGCAGAGCAATTTAAGCAGCGTGCAAATAACGCAGCGGCATTGTCTAAAATGCCTTGGGAAGCTTTTTATGCAGGCACTGATAAGGGTGATACATCAGCACTTCCTGCGGTATGGTCTGAAAACGATACATTTATGAAAAAAGCGACAGCATTTCAACAATATGCTGATGAACTTGCTGTAGCAGCTCAAACAGGTGACAAAGCGGTCATTGGTAAAGCGTTTGGTGCATGGGCTAAAGGCTGTAAAGATTGCCATAAGCAATTCAAAGACTAATATATACGGTGTATTTAACAATAAAAATGGCGCTGTATTAGCGCCACTTTTTTTAACTAAGCAAATAACTTAAAGGCTCACTTCCCCAAGTACTCATTAATAAAACCAGTAATAGCGAAAGTATAACCCATGCAACCCATGCTGACTTTGTCTCTGACTCTGAGCTTTGAGTTGGCAGTGCTTTATTACCGGTGATCATTGCTTTGACCAAAGGCTTGCCCTTGATTTTATAAGCAATAATAGCCACAACATGCAACATAATCGCATAAAATAAAATATCAAAATTGATATGATGCAACCAATTGGCAAAATCAATGGTATCACTCGATACATACTGCGCTAACGGGCCATCAGTTAAAATGCCATCACTGCTCATTAAACCACTAACCAGTTGCGTAATAATCAGGATAAAAAATAATAACACCATATAACTACCTGGTGCAGAGTGGCCCACATCATTTATTTTTTTGCCACTAAAAGAAGCAAGCACCGACTTAGGAGAATGCAGTAATGCAGATATTCTTGCCGTTTTACTGCCAAAGAGGCCCCATATAATCCGTGTTGAGATAAGCGCTAGGGTAAAAAAGCCAACCACAAAATGTAGCTCTATCATGGCCTCTTCAGCACTAAAATAAAGCGCAGCAATACTCAATACTAATAACCAATGAAAGCTTCTTACAAAGCCATCCCACACTTTTACCTTAAACATTGCACCTTCCCTAAAAAAAAGTATCATCTAAAACGCTAACTATTTTAGCATCTTAATATTAAGGTATCCTAATGAGTCTTTCTACCAGTGCGCAGAGTAAAACACATGCAATCAATTAAAAAACCAGTATTAAAAGGCTTTTTAGATATGCTGCCACTGTGTTTAGCAGTTATTCCTTGGGGCATTTTATGTGGCTCGCTAGCAATACAAAATGGCTTTACCCCTTTTGAAACTCAAGCCATGTCGCTACTGGTATTTGCAGGCTCGGCGCAGCTGGTTGCAATTGAGCTTATTGCTGGTAATACCCCTCTACTAACCATTCTTTTTACCACGTTTATTATTAGCTCTCGCCATTTTTTATATGGCTTGGCGGTTCGTCACAAAGTGATTGAGCAACCCATGCGATGGCGTCTTCCTGTCAGCTTTGTGTTAACTGATGAACTGTTTGCCTTTTCGCACCACCCTCGCGCCTATCGTACTAAAACCCGTTTAATTTATGCATTGAGCGCAGGTTTTAGCTTTTACATTGCGTGGAATATTTGGACTCTAATTGGCATTGTAGCCGGTACTATGCTTCCGGATCTCACTAATTTAGGACTCGATTTTGCAATTGCAGCAACTTTTATTGCCTTAGTAATTCCAGGGATTAAAAACTTAGCCACTTTAATCACGGTCATTGTTGCAGGGATCAGTGCCACTTTATTAAAAAGTACAGGCTTTGAATTGTGGTTAGTATGCTCAGCGCTACTCGCGATGAGCGCAGGTTACGCTGTTACCAGATTAGTGCAAAATAAGGATGCCAAATAATGATGACCACTATTTTGCTAATGGCATGTATTACCTTTTTTACTCGTTATTTATTCTTACACCGCGCATTACCATTTAAAGTAGGGCCTAAAATGCAGCAATTTTTAAGCTTTAGTGCACCTGCGGTTTTAACGGCGATTTGGGTGCCTATTGTATTTATAAATGACGAAGGTATAAACCTAAACTGGCAAAACCCTTATCTTAGTGCAGCTATAGTCGCTATTGTTGTTGCTTACAAAACTCATAATATTTACTTAACTACCTTGGCTGGTATGGGGCTATTTTTAATTTTAAATTAGCAGCAAGCGCTGTAGAAGTGACTTAGACTTTGTAGATCATCACGCAAAGGTTAGACTATGCAAAATAAACCAATAATAAGCGTATTTATATGCACCCATTCCATCAACTAAAGACTACCAGCCTGCAAGGCCAGCCTATCGACTTTAAAGAGTTTGAAGGTAAAGTTGTACTAATAGTAAATACCGCGAGTGAGTGTGGATTCACTTATCAATATAAGTCGTTGCAAGCATTACATGAAAAGTATGCAAGCCAAGGCTTAGTCATTATAGGTTTTCCTTGTAACCAATTTGGTCAGCAAGAGCCCGGAGACGCGGAGCAAATAGCGCAAGGTTGTTTAATAAATTATGGGGTTAGTTTTTTAATCGCAGAAAAAGTAAATGTAAATGGCCAGCACACAGATTCAGTTTTCCGCTATTTAAAATCTGTACTGCCTGGATTTTTAACACGAAAAATTAAGTGGAACTTCACAAAGTTTTTAATAGCAGCTGATGGCACACCCATTAAGCGCTTTGCGCCTATTACCAAACCTGAAAAACTAGAAAAAGTAATTAAAAAAGCATTGCTCAAAGCTAAAGCTTAATCCTTAAAAAGTATAAAGAGGCTCAAAGCCTCTTTATTGCCAACCTACAGCGCTTTTAAACAACCACCTAAGTAATGATTAAATGCTAGTATGTTGGCGCTTATTTGTACTAGCGACAGCCTAATCAATATAATCGTTTAAGTCATCTTCACCTAGGTTTTTACGCAAGCGTTTTTGCTCAAGGTAATCCTCTAACTTTCTTTTTACCTTTTGCTTTTTCTTGTCGTGTTGATTACGCCCGACCATTTCGTATTCGTCTTCAACAAAATCATCATCTAGCGCATCGTAACTAAATGTCTTACCCACAACCCACTCCATAAAGTGTTTGAGACCAACCTCGGATTTTTATATCGCGATAATTGGTGAAATTAAAATGTTCAACATAAATTCACTGTACAAATTTACGTCAAAATAAAGCCACATCGCTATCCTAAATAGTCTCTGTGTCAGTATTGTGAATAAATAGCGCTAAATTTCAATTGTGGAAAGTGAGAGTTTTTTATCGTATCGATAGATTTTATTTATTAGCATTTAATTATTGGTTATTTTGACCAAAACTTAGCCTTTCCTTTAAGTTTGCTTTTAACTACACCTCAGCCAAAAACACTCAACCAACTGTTTTTAAACACTAAAAACTATTGGCATCAAACTTGTTATGAGTTAATTATCATCAGCAAAAAAACAGAGAATAAACATGAAAAAATTATTATTAGTTAGCGCAATACTGTGTACCCCAGTAGCAATGGCCCATAACAATAGCGACTCTTCAATTTCATTTAGTAACGATGAATGTAACGTTGAATTTAAAAACGATGTACGCATCAAACCCAATGAGTTAGAAATTTTTAAAGCCGATAACCAGCGCATGTTATTTACCGCTGAAGGTGAGCTGTCTATCAATGGCGAGCAAGTAGCATTAAATAGTACACAGCGCCAAGCATTGACCGACTACACTGACAATTTACGCGTGCAATTACCTGAAGTAGCTAATATTGCCCTTGAAGGGGTTAAAATTGCAGGTGTGGCATTAGAAGAAGTTGCCAATGCGTTTAATATTGACGGCCTCGATAATATTTCAACCCTGATGGAGGATATTCATCAAGAAGTTGAAGGCACTTTTTATCAACAAGGTACTTTTGTGATGGGTCAACAAAGCTTTACTCAATTTGGTGAAAATTTTGAACAGCAGTTTGAACAACAAATAGAAACAGCTGTTGAATCAGCAGTAATGGAATCAATGGGCAGCATTTTAGTGGCATTGGGTTCTGAGTTAATGAGTTCAGGCGGTGACATGCAAGCATTTGAAGAGCGCATGGAAAATATGGGCGCACAAATAGAAGAAAAAGTGGAGCTGCATGCCAAAACACTTGAAAAGCGTGCAAATTCATTATGTGATGATTTTGTTGAAATAGCACAACAAGAAACGCAACTAACCGCTCAAGTTCCTGCATTAAAAGGCTATGAGCTATTTACTATTAAACAGCACTAATACCCCGCATTAATCTCCCTTTGCGGCATTTGCTTTTAAGCTATGCCGCATTTTGCGTTTTATACCCTATTTAAAACCATTTAACTCAAATAATAGACTGTTGAGCGGATCTACTCTTGCTGTGCAGCGTTGTTTTGTGGCTTCATAGTAAAATACAAGTCAAAGTATAATCTTCGCTTCGCTCTAGATCACTTAACATAACGCCCAAGCCGATGATTGTAAGCCCAAATTGCAAACATATTTAAACCCATCCTCTTAGATTTATACTCATGAGATGGTGCGATCCCCAGTTAGAAGCGTTTTAAAACGCAACTAACTCCAAAGTGCCTAGTAGCCTAGGCACTTTTTTTATGCTTACAAACTATAAAATGCTCTTTTTGTAAGTTTATTTAGCGCCTCTTTTACGATAAATAATTAACCAACTATAAATAACATGTTAAATCTTATAGCAGAGTCGATCCTGCCACCTAAATTAAAGATATTTTAATCTGAATAACTATTCACAAAAAGTCTTTATAATGCAGTTAAATAATTAATAAAATCAAAAAATCCCGATATAAAAGCAAGATAAAGGAAATTTAAAATGAATAATTATACAATTTAAAATAAAAAATCGATTAACTACTAAGCTAACAAACCCACTTCAGATTAAAAAAACTAATAGCTCACCAGCAATTTTTATCGCTTTATTTTTAACCACATCGCGGGCAATATGCGCATGTTTTCAACAGACACAACCTCGGAGCGAATAACATGAACCCAATTAATACACTTAACCAAACAGCCACAACTCACGTTGCCGTTAAGCCAACTAATCGCAAAGCAAGAATGCTTGCTAAACTTAACCGTTACGGAAAAAAATTAGCACTTGGCGGTGCAATTCAATACAAATAATCACCCAACCATGATTTTGTATTGTTGCAGCAAACACCCAACCTCTAAATGAAGACTCTTCTTTAGCTCCTCCTGTTTGCTGCCAGCCACCTCATAGCTAAAAATCACCTTAAATCTTCATTATTTATAAAAAAAACCGCATTTACGCTCACTTTTTAAGCAAACGATCTTTTTGCTATTTACACAGACTACTCACCTAAGTATTATCCTGCATCACGACGTGGAGAGATGGCAGAGTGGTCGAATGCACCGGTCTTGAAAACCGGCAGGGGTTTATAGCCCCTCTAGGGTTCAAATCCCTATCTCTCCACCACTTATTTGTATTAATTGGTTTTATTCCGATTAATAACACGCAGAATAATGCGTCGGAGAGGTGTCCGAGTGGCCGAAGGAGCTCCCCTGCTAAGGGAGTATAGAGTTTGTAGCTCTATCGAGGGTTCGAATCCCTCCCTCTCCACCATTACTGAATATAAGCCACTTAATTGTGGTTTTTTTGTGCCCAAAAATAAGCTTTGCTGCTAATTGGGAGGGTGAGAGCCCTCGACTAGGTTCGATAAAGTGTCTGGAACAGTTTAGGCCGCTGCAAGCGTCGCGTAGCGATTGATTACATGGATGTAAGCAAGTCTATCCCTCCCTCTCCACCATTACTGAATATAAGCCACTTAATTGTGGTTTTTTTGTGCCCAAAAATTTAATAACTTTCATTAGTTTATACGTTTTAAATGGCCTACTTGGCTTAGGCTATTAAATTAAACAAATTGTATGGTGTTATAACTTAGTGCATTATAAATGGTACTTTAAACCAGCTTAGGTTTAACCATGACAAAGCTAATATTACTACTGTGTTGTTTAGGTGCCTGCACTGTCAGCACAGCAAGTGAAGTAACCATTTATAAATGCACCATTAAAGGAGTACCGACCTTCAGTCAAACTCCGTGCGCTAAAGACGCTCAAGTGATTACGCTTAAAAACGTCAACATTATGCAAACCAATGCATCTAAATCTGAAAACACGCCAGTTACCGACACCTCAGTTGATGACTACCTAGAAATGCAACAAATAGAGCGCGATATTGTGCAGCTTGAGCTTAAAATAAAGCAATACCAGCAGGAATACGCGCAAAAGAAACAGCAAGTCGGTTACATGACCCAAGATAAAGCAAATCGTTTAGGCGCTGATTCGATTGCAGATGCAATTGCGACAGAAACTGCGGCACTTAAACAACGATTTGATCCGCAAATTAAACAAGCACAGCAACAAATAGCGGCACTCACTCAAAAAAAACAACAGCTTAGTCAGCTGCCTTAACTGCCTTTTTCACCGTAGCAATAAACGTTTGGATCTCTGACGCTGTATTGTATATGTGCGGTGAAATACGGATACCGAGTTTGCGCACATCCACACTTATGTTTGCTGCCTCCAATACCGCTAATACGGTTTGTTGATGCTCTGCAAAATCTAAAATAGCGGTACCACTGCACTGTTCTTTATCGTTTGGCGATACTAAAAAAGTCGCCAGCTGCTGCTGGATCAACGTTAACAACGCTAAATTATGCGACCTGACGTTATCGACTCCAAACTGGGCAATATATTCAATGCTATTAGCAGCAATAACATAAGGGAGTATAGAAGGCGTACCACCCCAAAACCTGAGTGTTTTAGCGTTATACTGAAAATGCGTAATATCAAACTCGAATGGATTTTGATGTGAAAACCAGCCAACATCTTTTGGTTCACATTGCGTTATTTGCTTTGGATTTACCCATAAATAGGCCGCACCTGGCCCCCCGCATAACCACTTCACACTTGAGCCAATCATAAAGTCAACATTTAACGCCGTTAGATCGACAGGGATAACCCCTGCCGATTGCGCCACATCAATTATTGAGAGTGTATTCGTGACTTTACTAAGCGCCACAATATCGTTTAAAGGTGCTTGTACACCCGTATTAGAATAAACATGACTAACAAACACACCATCAATCTCTGGAGTTAAATAGCGCCGCCATACCTGCCTATCACTTAAATCTTCATGCTCGGGGATGTAACGTATTGTTGCACATGCAGGGAGTGCTTTTTGTATTACAAACCCCATACTTGGAAAATCGGCCTGCGCCATTAATACCGTGCACTGTGGTTTATTAAATACGGGGTGCGACATAAGCAATTTAGTTAAACCACTAGATAGGTTAACCTGAGGACAGAATTGCTCACTAGGCGCATTGAATAGCCGCCCTAATGCACCCGTAAACTTTTCTATTGCCGGTAGCCATTGCTGCCATGGCTCTTTGGCACTTTCCTGCCAAGGAGTAAAAAAATGCTCGGTAGCATTTTCTAAAGTACTTTTTAGAGGACGACCAACAGAGTGACTTAATAAATAGCAGCCATGTGGCATACAAAAATCATTATTACCCATATTAATTTATCCATTGTTTTAGCGTATTTAAGTCATCAAACCGCGTATTAATATCGTCTCGCTTAGCCGCTGCACGTCTATCTCTTAATTTAGCTAAGGAATCGAGTAATACAGGTAAAGGCGGCCCACTAGCAGTGACTTTACCAATATGCTGTTGTTGCATTTGCTGTGACGGTTGGGCAATAAACTTTTCGACCAGTTGATTATGATGACCGATAGCGGTGTCGCCATGTAATTTGCACACTTGTAAAAATAGTTTGCCGTGCTTTTGAAACCATTCTGTGTGTTTATATTGCTCGGCTTTTAAAAAGTCATCCATAAAGCTTTGCATACGCATGGCTTCTCGCAGTATTTGTTGATCCTCTGGCATCATATATAAAAACTTATCCACCAGCATTTGCGAGTAACTCGGCTCATTGGCACTACAAAGTCCTAGCAGCATATCGATAACATTAATGCCGGCAAAATCTCCCGCATTTGCACCACGGTAAACTTCTTTCCCTACTCTGTAAGGCTTGTAATATGGGCGTACACAATTAAAAAAACGCTCGGTATCAAGTTGAGTATACAAGGCATTATTCGACGTTATTACATCAATAAGTGCCGTTTTAACAACCTCAAGTAGTTCAGCCGTGACAGGATGTGAAATGCCTAATGGCAATATTTTTAGTAAAGCATCACTCGCACGTTTATACGCTAAAATGCCTTGGGTGTTGTAATCTAAAAACAGAGTTTCATCATCAAGATTTGTAAACCGTTTATAGGTGCCATTAATGGCTTTATTATGGGTGGTTAAATGTGCGGTGGCAAAACGAGGGGTTACTCCAATTGAAGCACCAATATGCATGGCAAGCGCCGATGCTTCTATCAGCGGTGAACTACTCTCTCTGCTTGGCTCTGTAATTTCATGTCTACGACAAGCCGCCATAAACAAACCGACATTACCAAGTAAATCAAATGCGCTATCAAATCCTTCGTCGGTATTACCTTCGGCTAATAAATCGCTGATCAACGCATTACCTTGCTCTTTCAAAGTCTGCTTTAAGTTATCCCCGATCCCTTCAACATTTGCCTTATCTGCTTGCTGCCAATACAACTCCTCTAATTGAGAGTTTAGGGCAACAAACTCAGACCTAATCCAATTATCAAATTTAGCTGTGTAAGAACTCATGACTACATCCTGTTATTATTATTTTTTAATGCTAACAAAGTTCCCAAAGGTTAAAGCGCTAAAAAAAATAGTAAAAGCAGCCATTGTTAGCAATAATCACTATTATTAGATAGATAATTAATAAGATTCTACAACCATGTTAGATAATAAAGATCAGCAGCTACTCGTTGCCTTGCAATCGCAAGCTCGAATGTCGGTATCAGAATTAGCCAATACCATTAACCTATCGGATACCCCTACTTTAAGGCGCATTAAAAAGCTTGAGCAAGAACAGGTTATTATTGGTTATCACGCTGCTATTAACCCTAAGTCACTCAACCTGAATGTACTGGTTTATGCTTTCGTGCGACTGTGCCAAAATTCAGTGAGTGCCGCACAACAGTTTGAACAACATGTAGAAAAGCTACCGCATGTACTTGAGTGTTCTGTGATCTCAGGCAGCCACGATTATTTATTAAAAATTATCTCTCACGATTTAGAAAGTTATGAGCAGTTTGTAAAGCACCAACTGGGAAGCTTAAGCTGTATCGCCAACATAGAATCAACCGTTGTATTAAAGCAATCATTCAGTAAAAAACAGCTACCACTTTAAAAATAATACTATTTACTGCCGATTCGCTATACTGAGATTTCACTATAAAAATAATATTTAACAAGGATGCATGTGAAGATTTTTGGTTCAACATCCAATTCTTTTGTTTTTTACATATCGTTTGCGGTTGCTTACTTTATAACTGGTAAGTTATTAACTAATTTTGCCTTTCAATCACAAGTCATCCCTATTTGGCTCCCTGCAGGTATTGCCCTAGTGGGCTGTTTCATCTGGTGGTGGCGCTTTATTCCAGCATTATTTATTGCCTCTGTCGCCTTTAATTTAAGTACCGGTGATAACGTTATCACTGATCAAGTTTTAATTGGCAATACATTAGAACAGGTGTTACTAATCGGCTTTGGCGCGGTGCTGCAAGGGATGATTGGCGCTGCTCTTTTAAAGTACTGGCTAGGCCATCCACTGTACTTAAAGAAGCGCCAATCAATAATTTATTTTATTTTTGTCGTCGGTATTGTTGTTAGCCTCATATCGGCCAATATTGGCGTCTATGCTTTAAGCCAATTCAACCCCGCTTACAGCATTGAAAACCATTGGGAAAATGTTATTTTTTGGTGGCTAGGTGACTCTCTCGGCGTGCTGATCGCAACCCCCTTTTTATTGGCGTTATTACAACCTAAATTTAAACGACAATATATCACCCCATTACCTACTATCGCAGTATGCTCGGTATTATTCATCTCTGTAGCCTTAACCACTAAGCTATATAACCAAGAGGCTTATTCAAATTCAATACAAATTGCCAAGCGCGAAACATCTATCATTGAAAACAGTTTACTGAGCAATTTAAACCTCAGCCAAATAACCGTACAAAGCCTTGCAAGCCAAATACAATCAACGCCAACTTTAAGCAGGCAAGAGTTTAATAGCTACAGTGCCCAACTATTGGCTGAGCATTCATTTATTAAAGCATTTTCATGGAACCGTAAAATTGACCCCGCTCAGGTCAGTGACTTTAACAAACAGCTTAATGAAATTTATAACGCATACAACTTTGATCCAAGCATTAAAGGAGCACCATTATCAAACAATGACCCATTGGTGGTTATTACCTATATTGCCCCTTTTACAGAAAACCAATCAGCGATAGGTTTTAATCTCAATTCTCGAAAAGATCGTCGTGAAACCTTGCTCGACCCACGTATCAAAATTCGCCCTATAGGGACTAAAATAATTCAATTAGTTCAAACACAGCAACCTGAACCCGCGTATTTATTATTTGCTCCCGTGTATCAACAAAATAATGAGATTGCATCAATTAAAGGTTACGCAACAGGTGTATTTTTAGTAAAAAACATACTTGCTCAGTCGCTTACGCAAGCACAAAATAAAATGTTTAATATCGCTATTTATGAAGCTAATGCTACCAGCCCGTTTTATTCAAATACCGAAAATATTCCAACCAAAAGCAATAAGCTTACAACTATCAAAATTGATTTTGCAGGGCAAACATGGTTCGTTGATTTAACCATTAAAGATGAATTTCTACCGCATCAAACTAATAACATGACACTCTTTTTGCTTATTTTACAGGTCATTGTCAGCTCACTCATTTTACTGATATTACTGCTGTTTAATAACCAACACCTCGCACTTTCACGCTTGGTAGCAGAGCGCACACGCTCGCTGGTTAAGGCTAAAAAACAATCTGATTTAGCAAATCAAGCTAAAAGCCGATTTTTAGCAAATATGAGCCATGAAATTCGCACTCCGCTTAATGCCGTGATCGGCTTTTCAACCTTAGCTAAGAGTGAAGATAGTCCTGAAACCCTCACTGGTTATTTAAATAAAATTAATTTAGCCTCTAAATCATTGTTAAGTTTAATTAATGATGTACTCGATATTTCTAAAATTGAATCACAAAAGCTTACTTTAGAAGTCGCCCCTTTTGATTTAAATGCTCTTCTTGCTCGGATCAGTAGCATGTTCGAACAAAGCGCTGAACAAAAAGGTATTAGCTGGAAAGTTGATAACCAATTACCAACCGATCTTTGGTTTGAAGGTGATGTTATGCGAATTGAGCAAATTTTATTAAATCTGTGTAGCAACGCCATAAAGTTTACCTACGAAGGTGAAGTAAGTATTAGCGCATACAGCAAAGAGATTAGCGATAAACGTAGACAAGTGATCCTTGCTATTAAGGACTCGGGTATCGGTATTGCCGCCTCAGAGCAAAGTACATTATTTGATGCATTCACCCAAGCTGATAGCTCAACATCGCGTAAATTTGGTGGTACTGGGCTTGGCTTAGCAATCGCAAAAGAACTTAGCTTATTAATGTCTGGAGATATCAGCGTACAAAGTGAGTCAGGTAAGGGCTCAACCTTTACCCTGTCTGTAGAGTTAAATACCTGTGATGCGCAACAAGTAACGACGAAACACACGCAGCAGCATGTTGATTTAAGTAAACTAAAAATACTGGTTGCAGAAGATAACAGCGTCAATCAATTAGTGATAAAAGCAATGCTTAGCTCTTTGGGGATCACCCCAACATTGGTTGAAAATGGAGAGTTGGCAGTAGAACAAGTTAAAATACATGACTTCGATTTAGTGTTAATGGATTGCCAAATGCCAGTTATGGATGGTTATCAGGCCACAGCATTGATACGGAAAACTAAAAGTACTGAACAATTACCAGTGATCGCCTTAACCGCTGATGTAATGCCAGAAGATAAAGCCAATGCCTTCGCAATTGGTTTTAACGAACATCTTGCAAAACCTCTCGAACTCGATAAGCTCACACAATGTTTATCTCAATATATAGAGCAGGATGAACCATAAGGTTTTATCCACAATAGAAAACCGAAAATGGCTGCCGCATTCATATAAAAATTAGCAAATAACACACTTTCAATAATAGTAGGCAAAGTATTATGAGCCACTTTTCTCACCAATGGTTTAATAGCATCAACCAGGTTGACGCAACACAATGGCATCAATTTTTTGGCGATGATCCTTTTACTCAACATGCTTTTTTATACGCACTTGAGCAAAGCCAATGTGTAAGCGCAAAAGCAGGTTGGCAGCCTCATCACTTAGCCGTTTATGATGGTGATAAACTCATTGCGCTTGCCCCAGGCTACTTAAAAGCGCACTCCTACGGTGAATATGTATTTGACTGGGCATGGGCTGAAGCTTATGAAAAAAATGGCTTAGATTATTACCCTAAATGGCTGTGCGGTATTCCTTTTAGCCCGATTGAGGGACAAAGAATAGGTATTATGCATAGCAATCCAAAGCTAGTGTATAAGTACATAACAGAGCAACTTAATAGCCACTGCGCAGAACAGACATGGTCAGGCTGGCATGTAAACTTTTGCGATAAAGCACAAGCCATCCACCTTTATGATACCGGCGCGATGCGAAGAACCGGCGTGCAGTTTCAATGGTTTAATAATAACTTTAAAGATTTTGACGATTTTTTAAAAACCTTTAATGCCCGTAAGCGTAAAGCCGTTAAAAAAGAGCGCGCTAAAATTACAGAGCAAAATATCAGTATTGAATGGCTCAAAGGCGAGCAAATTACTACCGCTACAATGCAGCTTTTTTGTGAGTTTTATCAACGCACTTATTTAAAACGTTCGGGCCATTTAGGTTACTTAAACAGTGAGTTTTTTAGCTTGCTACACGCCTTAATGGCTGACAAATTGCTCATTATGCTAGCCAAAAAAGACCTACACGTCATTGCCGCCACCTTAAGTTTAATTGGTGACAATACCCTTTACGGCCGCTACTGGGGTGCTAGTGAGGAGATAGATTCGCTTCACTTTGAGCTGTGTTATTACCAAGGGATTGATTATGCTATTAAGCATAACATTCAGTGCTTTAATGCTGGGGCACAAGGAGAGCATAAAATCGCTCGTGGTTTCCAACCGATAAGCACTTACTCTGCCCATCACATTGTTCACCCCGATTTTAATAATGCCATTGCAGATTACTTAGAACGCGAATGCCAACATATCGACATTTACAAACAACAATGCAGCACTTTATTGCCGTTTAAAAATGAGTAACTGATTATTTGCAGGCATCGCCGTATCGCTGAGTAACTTAAGCCCTGATTGCACTGCAAGTTGCTCAATCGCTTCGAAATCACGGATACCACTAAGTGGATCGCGACTTTGCAGTAAACTGTTAAATTCATCATTACTGGGGCTGGTAAATTCCCCTTTATATTTGAAAGGGCCATATATACACACCACCCCTTGCTGATTTAAGTGCTGATTTACTCCAGCAAAAAAACGCGTGATTAACTCCCAGCTCACTATATGAAAGGTATTGGCAGTATAAATTGCATCCACTTTATTTACTGGCCAAGGATCGTTTAGGTCAAGTAATAAAGGCGGATGCAAATTTGCCAGTTGCACCTCATCATGCCATAACTTTATTCCTTGATGATTAACCTCTCGGTCACTGGTATACCATTGTAAATGTGGCAATTTTTTGGCAAAGAAAACGCTATGCTGACCCGTCCCAGAGCCTATCTCAAGTACTGATACTGCATTTTGCAATGCAGGCTGCAAAGCCTTAAGTATATGATTTTTATTATTTTCGCAGGCTTGTGAAAACGGTTTGCTCATGCTGGTGCACCTAAATTGCAAATGAATGCACAATAGTAAAACAAATTTCAGCTATTCTGTCGTGATTAAATTAACCAAAATAATAAAATAACTTTAATTTCAATACGTTAAATTATTTTTACCGAGCTGGTACGCTATATGCTTTTATTAAACTACTCACTTAATGAGTACTAACTAATAAAGGATAACATTATGTATATTTCAACCTATTCCGCTGTAGACGCTGTAATGGCTGTTGCAGACAAAAGCCTAGATAAAACGAGTTATGAAACAGATTGTAGAGCAACGGCAATCGATTTACTCTCTCATGTAAAAAATACTCAAAAGGCACAAAACAAACATGAAACAGACCAAATATTTATTCTTGGCTACAATTAAAATTCTGTTTAGCCTGATAATTGGCTGTTTATATAAATACATTATTTAAGTCGACTTAAAATCCGTTTAAGTCGACTTTTTAGTTTTAACCCCATTCGTTAACTTACCTTGACGCCCTCTACTTTTTAGCTATACCGTTGTAAATAGCAACAACAGCACCATATATTTTTATATAGCGTAGTTAAATGTCATATATTCTCTTTTATAGGAGTACTAATGAGTAACTTTAGAACAGAATCAGATAGCATGGGCACACTCAACGTGCCCGCTGACGCACTTTATAAAGCACAAACCCAACGCGCCATAAATAACTTTACAATTAGCAGCCTCACTATGCCGCAGCAATTTATTATTGCCTTAGCATATATCAAACAAGCCGCTGCAATAACCAATTTCAAACTAGGCCATTTAGATAAAACGAAAGCAAATGCGATCGACCACGCCTGCCAAGAAATTATTGATGGAAAGCATTATGAGCATTTCCCCGTTGATATTTTTCAAACTGGCTCAGGTACTAGCTCAAATATGAATGCTAATGAGGTCATTGCAAGCTTAGCCTCAAAGCATGCCAATCAAACAATTCACCCTAACGACGATGTGAATATGGGGCAAAGCTCGAATGATGTTATTCCCACTGCGATAGCCTTGAGCAGTGCTATTAGTGTTGAAAAAAAATTACTGCCTGCACTGGCAAATTTAACAGGCGCATTAGAGCAAAAAAAAGCAGACATCGGCCATATAGTTAAAACTGGGCGCACTCATTTAATGGATGCAATGCCAGTAACCTTTGAGCAAACTCTCAGCGCATGGCAATCGCAGGTAAAGCATGCAGCCAGCGGTATTGAGCATGCGCTACAACGTGTCTGTGAGCTAGCGCAGGGTGGCACAGCGGTAGGTACAGGTATTAATGCCGATCCACAATTTGCTGCGCAATTCGCTACACAGCTAACTGAAAAGGTGGGAATACAATTTACCCCGAGCGATAACTTTTTTTATAATATTGGCTCACAAGACGCCATTGTTGCTTTATCGGGGCAACTGAAAGTCTATGCCGTTGCGCAAATGAAAATAGCCAACGATTTGCGTTGGATGAATTCAGGTCCGCTTGCGGGACTTTCAGAAATTGAACTTGAAGCATTACAGCCTGGTTCATCCATTATGCCTGGCAAAGTAAATCCGGTGATCCCAGAAGCCGCTGCAATGGTTAGCGCTCAAGTCATTGGTAACGACGCCACCATTACGGTAGCAGGTCAAGCGGGTAATTTTGAGCTTAACGTGATGCTACCCGTGATTGCTTATAATATTTTGCAAAGTACTGAGATACTCTCTAATAGCGCGCAAGCGTTGGCAGATAAAGCGATTGCTAACTTTAAAGTTAATCAAACTCAGATTGATAAGGCATTAACTAAGAACCCGATTTTAGTAACCGCGCTAAACCCTGTTATTGGCTATGAGAAAGCAGCAAAAATTGCCAAGCAAGCCTACCAGCAAGCGCAGCCAATTATTGATATCGCCGAGCAAGAAACCGACCTATCTCGTTCAGAGTTAGAAGCACTTCTCAATCCGGCTAAATTAACGCAAGGCGGATTAACATAAAAATGCTCGTTCCCGCCTCTTTAATTTGTTGATAGTAGAGTTTTTATTGCTGTAATGAATGCACCGTGTATGATAGTGATGAATAATTCATCACTATCAGGAACGATTATGCGTACTCCATTACTCGCTCTACTGCTACCACTTTGCTTAACAGCTTGCTTGGAAACAACCTCAACTAACACTGAGCAAACTAAAACCAATGCGGTAGAAAACACGTCTACGCCAATACCTCAACAAAAACTACCACAAGCGAATAAGCAAAATAAAATTGCACAGCCGTTACCAGCTGATGCTGCAAAAGAAGTGTCGCTTGATGATATTAAAACGGCAAAAAATAAGCTTAACAACTTAATTGCAGATAAACAGTGTTCAACGAGTTCACAGTGTAAAGTAAATGCAGTGGGTAGCCGAGCATGTGGTGGTCCAAGCGATTATATTGTGTACTCTACGCAAAGCGCATCTCAGGAGCAGGTTTCAGCCCTAAGCGATACCATTACTCAACTAGAAAGTACCTATAACGCACAAACAGGCATGATGAGTATTTGCCAACATTTAACTGCGCCAAGCACGCAGTGTGTTGAAAATAAATGTGTTAAACTTGAAGGCTCTGCGGTAAGTGTATTTTAAGGACTAAATTATGAGTTGTTTGTCATCCGTAATTAAACTATCAGCTGCCAGTGTTGTTATGAGTATGCTGCTTAGCGGTTGCAGCACTACGCTAACATCAAGCACAGCTCAAAATGCGAATGTATCGGTTTTGCAAACTCAGCTCAATGAGCTTGTAAGTAACAAGAGCTGTACAGCCAGCTATCAATGTAAGGTGTTAGGTGTGGGCTCGCGTGCCTGTGGTGGACCGAGTAAGTATGTTGTGTATTCAACATTAAATAATTCTCAAAAAAACGCCGAGCAATTAGCACAAAGTATTACCCAACAAGAACAGCAAAAAAACTCAACTCTTGGGTCAAATGAATGCTCACCTGTACTTGAAGTACACTCTTTGTGTATTGATAACCAATGTCAAACCGTTAATTACCAGTAGCAGTTCGTTTCGGTGTTAACTCAACAGTGGTATTAACACCGAAATAACCACTACTATGAAAATACATACACCTGCCTTAAAAATGTATTCCAGTGGCATTTTTTTCTGTACCCAGTAAGCATATATAAAACGCACGAAGTAACTTGCCGCCGTACCAAATAAAGCAAACATGAGTAAGTAGGCAATCAATATAATATTCACAGCGGCACTTCTTTAGAAATAATAAACCTCAGTGTAAGTATTTTATATAAAGAAGGCAAAAGGGTTACTTAGCCTTTTTTGTATGCTCAATGAGTAGATCTGCTACCTGTTGCTTTACCGCTCTTTTATCATCTACTGCAACTTCAAACCGGCTAGCCAATTGCGCTATTTCATCATCATTTAAATTAAACGATAAACGTTGCCGTGTTTTTTTAGACTTTACATCAAGACCTAAAATTTTACGGATCATGTCTGAGGGAGTGAGTTCTTGATCGATAGCTTGTTTTTTTATCGACTTTTGTACCTCACTACTCAAATCAAATGCCATTTGTGTGGCGCGCACAGCTTGTTCTTGGCGCAACCACTTGTCTTTAGCATCACTCACTGGGCATCTCCAGGAAACAAGTCAACAATGTCACTAATTGGGCGAGTTAACGTCAGTGATACTTCTGTTTCACCTCCCTCCCAAATTTCGATATTAACGCTATGTGCTTCATCGGGTGACGCTAAACAAATCATTTCACACGGCTCACCACCGTCTTGCTCATAACGAGGCAGCGTTTGGCCACGAAAGTCTTTATTATGGAAATAACATACATAAGGTGATTCGCTTTGTTGATAACTGTCAGCTAAAAACTGCATAAAACGCTCAGGCGTATTTTTAACTGTAATATGCGTTAGCGACTCTTCATCAAAAATACGTGAAAACTCATCCAAACCAAATACTTCATCAACATCATCACGCTGAATCTTTATTGAGAAATTAGCCCACTGCTCACCATCGTTTTGTTCTATTTGTAAAAACACCACTTGGCCTGTGTTAGTTTCAAGTACAAATTCAGTATCACTGCTGTGTTGGTACTGATACGTTTGTACATCAATAACGCGAAGTGTTTGGCCTTTAAGCCATGCAGGATAAGCAAACGAATCAATCACTGTAAACATGTCGCCTTTCTTAAGGTCACTCGCGTGATTAAGCTGACGTTCTGGCTTTTTTTTAGATTTGAAAAAATTAAACATATAAGGTGCCTCTGTAAGCAAAAAAGGTAACGGAGCGAAACTCGGTTACCTTTTTAATGTGGTTCTAAATGTTAGCTACTTTGCTTCGCTTTAATGCGCGCTAAAATATCAGCACTTTTTGGATTGGTATCACCAATACCCGCTTCAGCCATTTTAGCTTTTAAATCGTCGCCATTAACATCTGCTTCTAGAGACTTTGCAGCACCTAGCTGATCACTACGATCTTGCTGACGTTGCTTAATACGCTCAAGTGACTGACGCGCCGATGTCATCGACGAGCTATTAGTATTCAAGGTGCTATTTACAGCCATTGTCGCTTGCTGAACACTTTCTGTGGTTTTAACCATAGTAAGCTGACGCTGATTTTCTTTAATTGATTTTTCAGCATCTTTAACTTGCTGTTTCAACGTCACTATGTGATTACTAAAGCCCGATAACACTTGCTCGTGTTCGGCTTTCTCAGCTTCAAAGTCACCAATTTTTTCTGCAATTTCTAATGCTAATGCTTCATTACCTTTTTCAAGCGCTTGTCCTGCATACGCTTCGTGCTCAGCAATTGATGCATCCACCGCGCTAATTTTACGCTTAGTTTGCATTTCTTTAGCCATCACTTCTGTTAGGCTTTTTTTAGCACGATGTAGTGCATTTTGCGCATCGGCAATTTCTTGTTCAAAAATACGAATACCATTCGCATCAACAATTGCTTCGCCCGCTTCACGCGCGCCGCCACGTACCGCTGTAAATAATTTTTTTAAAATACTCATAATCTTAACTCCAAAAACTTGTTTATATCCTATTAGGTAAAATGAAAGCCTTATTTACTATAAGCTATCAGCATTTACCTATGCGGGTATCCTAATCGTTTAAATACAAGGTCACGGCTTCTAGTGCATCAATTGCGTTATCGGCTAATGTCACTAGCTCGTGGGTAACGTCATCTAATGATGAATTTACCGACAGTGCACCAAAAATCGCATATTTATTATCAATTTTAGCAAATGCACTTAGCGGAATTGGCACGTTTAAACGCAGTAGTGTTTCGTTTAACTCGTCGCGTAACTCGCTTTTCACTTCGTCTTCACCAAACAAATAGCTAATACATAATAATTGCTCTTGTGTTTGGGTAACAAAAATTGGAAGCTCATCGTTTCCATCAACAATGACTTGTAAAACATCTTGCTCACCTGGATTGGCAATCAAGAAAGACTCAAAGTTAGCACCCTCGGTTTCAAAAGACGCTAATTTTATTGAAAGTTCATTTAATTCCATGTCTCTGCCTTTTTGTCGTTTGACATATTATGTCTGAGTTAAGATTCGCATGGTCGACATATTATGTCAACCATGTTTTATTAATTTTTATACAATTCACTTTCTATTTGCCAAGCAGCCCGGTAATAATCATATAAGCGACCAGAACCTAACCTATTGACTTCAATATCGTTAACTTGTTCAAAATAGTTATTAGGAAATGCAAAACTGGCTAATAAATATTTTTTACTAATCCACCGAGATGGCACTGGCATATCAGTCACATTGCTAATACGCGTACTCGGTGATTGCCCCATTTTAGTGGCAATTGTCCACCCCCACTGACCAAACGAAGGTATGTTTTGCTGATATTGCTCTACATAGTCAAAACCGGCCGCTTTAACGGTTTTAGCAATACTTAAAAACGCCTTTTTTGCATGATAAGGCGAGGTTGACTGTACTGCCATTGCGCCATCGGGTGCCAACAATTGACGTACATGATTATAAAAATAGTCGCTGTACATCTTATTCAGATCGGGGTGATTAGGATCAGGTAAATCAATTAATATAGTATCGAACTGCTTAGCCTGATCCAGCAACCTTTCAACTTCTAAAAATGCATCGCCCACAATAATATTTGCTCGCGGGTCATGCATCGATTCATTATTGAGTGCCACTAGTCGCTGTTTAATATCTTCAGGCGGTGTGTATTGGTTATTTTTATGACCAAATAAATTAAGTAGCTGTCCATCTAAATCAATTAAGGTCACTTCCTCAACCGGCCACTTTAATACATCTCGCATGGCCAATCCGTCACCGCCACCAATAATCAAAACACGGTCATGACGATTAGATGCCAGCATGGCAGGATAAACCAGCATTGAGTGATATATTTGCTCATCTACACTAGAGAACTGCAACCGACCATTTAAGTATAGATCGGTGATAGGCTGTGGCTGATTTTTACTTAAGCGTTCGGTTAACACCACATGCTGGTATTTCGTTGCTTGGGAATAAATAACTTTATCTTTGTATAGTACGTTACTTAGGTTATCCATCCAGCTACTACCAAACTGTAAAATAAAAGCGAATAACACCAGCAGTAATATATGGCAAACCAATAGCAACTTAGCAAAGCGTACATAGCTATGATAGCGCCACAAAAAAGCCAGCCCGGCAATAATATTAAATAACGCAGTCCAAGCGGCAGCTTGCATTATTGGCATTGCGAGCATAATACTCACCCAAATTGCCGCACCTATCCCTGCACCAATATAATCAGCACCATAAATAGTACCGGCGTTATTTTCTAAGAAGCGCCCATAAACATGCTGGCGAATACGCGCAATAAGCGGTATTTCCATACCAATAAATAGCCCTAATATTAGGCCAAATACATAAGGTAAAAAGCGCGACCACTCTTGCAGCTTTTGAAACACATAACCATTAAGAATAACGTCTGGTGGAATATTAAAAATGCTAGAGAATAAATGAGGAAGTGAATAACTTACGGCAATAATACTGGCAATGGCTAATATACAGCCCATACCTATCAGCGCAATAATGCTTTCTAGCCAAGCAAATGCGGTAAAGGCATCTTTAAACCAACGCGCTAAAAATGCTCCCATCCCCATGGCTACAATCATAGTGCCTATCATGGCGTAAATTGCACTCTCAACGGACCCTAGTACTCGGCCAGCGTAATGAGAAAGTAAATATTCATAAATAAGGCCGCACCCAGCGAGTACGGCCATAACAGTGATCAGTAAAATATCATGCCCAAGTAAATTAAATTTACTTGGGGAAGCTTGAGTTGATGACACGTGATTATGCACCCAGTAGTGTGGCCATAGTGATCCCGACGGCAAATGATACAGCTGCAGAAATAGCGGCAACACCCACATTCTTTTGACGGTTCACTTCATCTGAAATGTTACATCCAGACAAGATGATTTTAATCGTCAGTAAGTGCAGTAAAATGAAAGCAACCAAACAAACAACGGCACTTAGCGCCCAGTAAAGTAAACTCGCGTTAATATTATCAGCGGCATAAGGAGCGATGCCTGTTGCAGCAGTAATGGCTAATGCACTACCAATTAAAAAGCCGGCATAGCGAACACCTACTGCTAAATTACCATCAACAATAGCTTGTTGTAGGCAATCGCCACTTTTATTGGTGCGCTTAAATAACTGCACTCGGTATTGGCTTACTAACAGTAATACCACACTGCCAATTACAAAAGCGGCGATAACAATAGGAATGCCATGCCAGCCTTCGGTAGCAACCCACAATAGTGCAGAGCGAATAACCACTGCAACACTTACTACATGGCCAAAATCAATAATTGATGCAGTAACGTTACCTTTGACTATTTCGTTATGTAAGCTCACTTTACGCAGCGCCACTTTATCTTGAAAAAAGTGACCCAGCTTTATAAGCAAAATTGCTAATGCGCCATAGCCAAGCATTAACAGAGCTTCTTTTTGTAACGTAGCAGCAAAGGCACCACTACTCACGCCAGTTAACACAATCGCAAGGGCAACTAAGCCAGCGGCAAAGCTTATTCCGAATGCAAAGTTATCGCGCTCGGTAATTTCATCATTGGCATGTAAATTAGACACCCAACCTTTAATATACTTTAAGCTGACAAACAGTAAGATGATAATTGCAAAGTCTACAGCCAGTGCTTGCAAAGACCACATAGTTATTCCATTAAATTCATACATATTATTCTAACTCCAACGTTATTCTTTACTTACCACGACTTACGCCGCGCGAGGTTCTGCTACTGCTGTTACGAACCGATCCTGAATTATTGCTGTAACTACTCGCTCTTGAGTAACTGCTACGACTTTTAGGCGGCGTATAACTGCTGCGACTCAAACCTGATGCACCTGTTTTTTTACTCGCATAAGGACTAGTGAACTGCTTGCCTTGGCGTTGGTAAGATTGTCGTGTACGTGTTTCTAAGGCACTTTGGGTTTTTATTTGTTTAGGGCTTGAGTAACGAGTACGACCATAATCATTGTAGTAACTGTACTTACGGCGCTTACTCCAACTTCCGTATTCAACTCGGTCAAATACATCACCCAAAATACGGTACATGCCATACCACTGCCAAAAGCTAATACCACTACTATTCGTTTGCCAATTACCATAGTTAGGGTTACCTACCATTTGGTTACCCACCCCTTGGCCTTCAGCTTTTTGGCTTATAGCACCGACTCGTGCTAAAGAACCATTCGACATATCCGCAAGCATATTTATAGGATCGGTTAAGGCATCAGAAAATAACGTTGGCTTTGCTGCCTCACGCAATAAATCAATATTGTATAGCGTATCTTCGTAAGGAGGGATTAAGTAATTACCCTTAATGTCATCAAGGCGCTGGGTTAAACCACTATAAAGCGCTCCCTGGCGTGTGGCATCAAGGCTAACAACATCAACAACTTTACTGAGTTCAGGTTGTTGCTGTTTAAGGATACGACTGTATTCTTTAAGAATAGTCGCATTGCGTATACTGCCATTATCAAGTGCTTTACCAAGCTGGGTAAGCTCGACATCGGCCTTTTTAATGGACTCTTGAATTGTTTGTTGTAGCTGTTCTTCTTTAGATTGACAACCAATCAGTGCTGTAAACAAACAAAACAGGCTGAGAAGTTTCCAAGCTTTTATATTCGACATTCATGTCACCTGATTTACTAAATTATCTTCGATAGTTTTACACAGGACAGTTATTAAACCAACAATGAAATTGCAACAAGATGATAATTTAGGGACTAGTTTAAAGTACGAGGTGAATAACTGAGTTCAGTAAAGAGTAGCTGGGCTGATAATGATACTTCAAAACTTATAGCGCATGGCTTAAACACTGACTTGTATTTGGAGTGGGTATACTACTTCGTAGCGACAACGCAGTAGAATGTCGTAGTGCCCACAGCGATGGAGAGAGCCACATAACAAATCCTACGCTCTCATCCTCTGTCGTGTTCTTCGTGTTCTTTTATCCGTGGGTTTCGAGATATTCAACCCACGCTACGATGGTCAGGTTAACGCAGTGCAACTGATAGCTGACGGCTGACGGCTGACGGCTAATACTTTCACTTTCCTACAGACGTAAAAAAGCCCGACTCTTTCGAGTCGGGCTTTCTTGTATTTGGAGCCTGGTAATGTCCTACTTTCACATAGCAAATGCTACACTATCATCGGCGCTGTTTCGTTTCACTACTGAGTTCGGCATGGGGTCAGGTGG